>NZ_CAJPGY010000012.1:0-202572 GCF_905339915.1 Burkholderia sp. BCC1985 | reverse complement strand
ATGTTCAATCACCGCCGGGCGTTGGCGTTGGCGTTGGCGTTGGCGTTGGCGTTGGCGCAAGCAAGCAAGCAAGCAAGCAAGCAAGCAAGCAAGCTGGCTGGCTGGCTGGCTGGCTGGTCGAGCGGGCGGGCGGGACTTTCATGTACGCCGCGCGCCGTGTCGCGAATGGACGAGTGGCTCGACCCCGCTGCTGCCGGTAACTCCGCGGCTAGGGCGGCCAGTCTTGCACCGCTCGCAGCGCGAGAGTCTGATCGGCGCCGAATTGTTTGAGCAGATGGCGGCTCATTGACGCATCCTGCTCCTCATCATCGTTGACTGCATCGAACCCGCGCAGCGAGATCTACCACGTCTATCATCTCGGTTGCCACTGGCTTCGAGTTCCGTGCGGTTTCCATCCTGTGATGAACCGACCAGGGGCGCGGCAGGGGGCACCCTTGCGCGCAGCCGAAGGCTCCGTCAATCGCCGGGGTGCCGCCGATGGCCGCGTCATGCTCGAAGTGATCGCGCCTCCGCTCGTTCTCCCGTTATTTACCTCCTCGAGCACATTGCACGGCAAGTCTAGCCATCGCAAATCGGAGTCCATTATCTCGGGCTATTAATTGGTGTATATCGGTTATCTCCGCCCAACGTCGTCGATTCCGTTTCGAGGTGCTGGTGTGTGATTGGCGCGTTTCAAGGTAAATCCACGGCTGCCTCGGCGACAGCGCGAGGCCGAGATCGCGCGCCCGTCGGCATATGCGTGACGACCGCAACCGCCATGAGGCCTTCCATCGGCGCGAAGGCGTCGCGGAGGCGAATTTCTTCGACGAGCGAATAGGCGGTGCCCCCGAAATAGTGGCGGCCTTCGCCCATCAATCCGAAATGCGTACCGTCCGCGTTGATGCCGGACGACCGCACCGTGCATGCAGTGCTTGGACTACCCAGTGCCAAGCGCTCGATCGGGCGAATCGGCGGATCGTGCTGCTGCCATGGCTCCGGGTCGACATGAGCATCGCCGGGCAGTGAGTAGTCGATGTCGACGAACCCGCGTTGAATGTCGGCTTCCCTGCCGCCTGGTTCGTACGGGGCGACGTACAGGCGCCCCGGTCAAAGCCGATGCAGCTCCGCGCTTGACTGAACGAGGTTCCACTCGTATCCACACGTCGGATGGCGCGTGTATAGCGCAGCCTCGCCGCGATAGGCCGCCCAGACATTCATGGTGGTCGGCTTGCACGAAGGACGGTTCGACACAATGCGCGCTGCACTGCTGAACGTTCGCAGCGACGGCGACACGCAAGCGATGTGGCAGCAGGCGTGCGGGCGCAGGTCGTCGCGCATCAGCGGCACCAAGACATCTAGGCAGGCCGAGCTGTTGGACCTTCTCGCAAGGTGCCAGCGTCGCTATCAGCCGCGATAACGTAGGTTGACGCTCGTTCGGCAACCACGCGTACGCGATCGCTTCCGGGGTCGTGACTCGCGGGCGTCGCCGCGTGCTGGTGGCCAACAAGCAGACGGCGTCGACGGCCGGTTTTAAGTCTCATGCGTCGCGCGAGCCGCGGCGCCTTTCGCGCGCCTGGCGGTGTGGCGCCCGGAATGCGTCGGCTCTCGGACTGCCGCGATCCTTCCCGTGCTGCACCACGCGTTGTCGATGTTGCCTGCATGTGCCACCGAGGAAGCAAAGACCAGTGCGAAGGCAAGAAGGACGACAGGGTATCGCGTGGAGGCAGGGAAACGGGAGAGCGGTCGGCATGATCGCGGGACACGGGATGGTACCGCGCGTGCCTTCCGTCAGTGGTGATGAGGGGAGGGGGCGAAGATGGCCCCTAGGTGCTTTCCGGGTTCGATTCCGGTGTCGCAACGGAGCAAGCGGGAACGGCGACGCCTTCCCTGGAATCCGGCTTCGGCACCCCGTTTGCCGGAAACCCTTGCGCGCAGAAGCCGGTTGTCCCGGGTTTGGCGGGGTGCTGATGTGTTGCCATTAATCAACCTCACCCCCTGGGCTCGCGCCGGAGGCCTTGCAGATTCCTCCGGCATGGAAATTGCAAATTTTTTGCGTTTACCCGCTTGGCATTATGCGTGAGAGGTCGTATCATGGCGGTCTTTCGTTTTCAGCGAAGATGCAAATCGAAGCTGAAGACGGAGTCTGACGAAGATGTGGGCGCCGATCGGCGATCCTCTTGTGCTTGCCTCAGCCGGGTGAGCGCGGGTGTCGGGTGAGTCGCCAGGGTGCGCTGGAAGAGAATGAAAATAATCTTCCAGATGTGCTTGACAAGAGTGCGATGCACCCCCATAATCGTCAGTTCTCTACGGAGGGGTGCCCGAGTGGCTAAAGGGGGCAGACTGTAAATCTGTTGGCTTACGCCTACGTTGGTTCGAATCCAACCTCCTCCACCAGAACATCAGCGCAGAGAGCGGTAGGGAATCGTTAGTGGCCCGTGCGGGTGTAGCTCAATGGTAGAGCAGAAGCCTTCCAAGCTTACGACGAGGGTTCGATTCCCTTCACCCGCTCCAGTCCGTGTAGTTGAAGCGTAATACCGCCCATGTGGCTCAGTGGTAGAGCACTCCCTTGGTAAGGGAGAGGTCGGCAGTTCGATCCTGCCCATGGGCACCAGCAGTAAAAAGTCAGTGTCTGTTTGCGCGCGGCGCAACATGTGAAATTCCTTTCGGGAGTTGAAAATGGCCAAGGAAAAGTTTGAGCGGACCAAGCCGCACGTCAACGTTGGTACGATTGGTCACGTTGACCACGGCAAGACGACGCTGACGGCAGCGATCACGACGGTGCTGACGAAGAAGTTCGGCGGCGAAGCGAAGGCTTACGACCAGATCGACGCGGCACCGGAAGAAAAGGCGCGCGGCATCACGATCAACACGGCACACGTCGAGTACGAAACGGCTAACCGCCACTACGCACACGTCGACTGCCCGGGCCACGCTGACTATGTGAAGAACATGATCACGGGCGCGGCACAGATGGACGGCGCGATCCTGGTTTGCTCGGCAGCAGACGGCCCGATGCCGCAGACGCGTGAGCACATCCTGCTGGCACGTCAGGTTGGCGTTCCGTACATCATCGTGTTCCTGAACAAGTGCGACATGGTGGACGACGCTGAACTGCTCGAGCTGGTCGAGATGGAAGTTCGCGAACTCCTGTCGAAGTACGACTTCCCGGGCGACGACACGCCGATCGTGAAGGGTTCGGCCAAGCTGGCGCTGGAAGGCGACACGGGCGAGCTGGGCGAAGTGGCGATCATGAGCCTGGCCGACGCGCTGGACACGTACATCCCGACGCCGGAGCGTGCAGTTGACGGCGCGTTCCTGATGCCGGTGGAAGACGTGTTCTCGATCTCGGGCCGTGGTACGGTGGTGACGGGTCGTGTCGAGCGCGGCATCGTGAAGGTCGGCGAAGAAATCGAAATCGTCGGTATCAAGCCGACGGTGAAGACGACCTGCACGGGCGTTGAAATGTTCCGCAAGCTGCTGGACCAAGGTCAGGCAGGCGACAACGTCGGTATCCTGCTGCGCGGCACGAAGCGTGAAGACGTGGAGCGTGGCCAGGTTCTGGCGAAGCCGGGTTCGATCACGCCGCACACGCACTTCACGGCTGAAGTGTACGTGCTGAGCAAGGACGAAGGCGGCCGTCACACGCCGTTCTTCAACAACTACCGTCCGCAGTTCTACTTCCGTACGACGGACGTGACGGGCTCGATCGAGTTGCCGAAGGACAAGGAAATGGTGATGCCGGGCGACAACGTGTCGATCACGGTGAAGCTGATCGCTCCGATCGCGATGGAAGAAGGTCTGCGCTTCGCAATCCGCGAAGGCGGCCGTACCGTCGGCGCCGGCGTCGTCGCCAAGATCATCGAGTAAGCCAGTTATTCGTTGATCGACAGTTTTGGGGCTGGCAACAGCCAGCCCCAGCATGGTTTAGGGGTATAGCTCAACTGGCAGAGCGTCGGTCTCCAAAACCGAAGGTTGGGGGTTCGATTCCCTCTGCCCCTGCCAAAAATCGCCACGTGTCCCACGTGGCATTTGTTTTAAGGTGTTATGGCGAATCCATCCGTCGAAACTGTAAATACCTCCGGCGATAAGCTGATGCTGGCCCTGGGCGTATTGCTGGTCTTGGCCGGATTCGTGGGCTTCTTCTGGCTGGCCAACCAGCAGTGGTATGTCCGCGGTGCCGCATTGGCGGTAGGTATCATCGCCGGCGTGGCCGTCGGCCTGATGTCCGCACCTGGCAAGAGCCTCATCGCGTTTGCCAAGGATTCGTACAAGGAAGTCCGCAAGGTCGTTTGGCCCACCCGCAAGGAAGCAACGCAAACCACACTCGTCGTGTTCGGTTTCGTGCTCGTGATGGCGATTTTCCTCTGGTTGAGTGACAAATCGATCGAATGGGTGATTTTCTCGGCGATTCTGGGTTGGAAATGATATGAGCGATACTCCGGCATCCCCGAGCGGAAAGCGTTGGTACGTCGTGCACGCCTACTCCGGTATGGAGAAGAGCGTGCAGCGTGCGCTTCAGGAGCGCATCGAACGTGCTGGCATGCAGGATAAATTCGGTCAGATCCTGGTTCCGACCGAAGAAGTGGTCGAAGTCAAAGGTGGCCACAAGGCAGTAACCGAGCGTCGTTTCTTCCCCGGCTACGTGCTGGTGGAAATGGAAATGACGGACGAAACGTGGCACCTCGTGAAGAACACGGCGAAGGTCACGGGTTTCGTCGGCGGTGCGCGTAACCGCCCGACTCCGATTTCCCCGAAGGAAGTCGAAAAGATCATGTCGCAGATGCAGGAAGGCGTCGAGAAGCCGCGCCCGAAGACCCTGTTCGAAGTTGGCGAGATGGTGCGTGTCAAGGAAGGCCCGTTCACGGACTTCAACGGCACGGTCGAAGAAGTCAACTACGAAAAATCGCGCGTGCGTGTGTCGGTCACGATCTTTGGCCGATCCACTCCGGTCGAACTCGAGTTCGGCCAGGTCGAAAAAGTTTGATCCCGATTCGGTGGGCAGCCTCGGCTGCCCACCTTCGCGCTTACGGTCCGCGTTATGGCCGTTGAGGAGCGTCAGTAGCCAGCGGCGAACGCGCGTTATCACTCACCGAACGCCGTCTGGCGTTCCAACGAGGTTTACAAATGGCAAAGAAGATTGTCGGCTTTATCAAGCTGCAGATTCCTGCAGGTAAAGCCAACCCGTCGCCGCCGGTCGGTCCGGCACTGGGCCAGCGCGGCCTGAACATCATGGAGTTCTGCAAGGCGTTCAACGCGCAGACTCAAGGCATGGAGCCGGGTCTGCCGGTGCCGGTGGTCATCACGGCATACGCTGACAAGAGCTTCACGTTCGTGATGAAGACGCCGCCGGCAACCGTCCTGATCAAGAAGGCGGCGAAGGTGGACAAGGGCTCGAGCAAGCCGCACACCGACAAGGTCGGTTCGATCACGCGCGCTCAAGCCGAAGAAATCGCGAAGACCAAGATGCCGGACCTTACGGCAGCTGATCTGGACGCAGCCGTTCGCACCATCGCTGGTAGCGCACGCTCGATGGGCATCACTGTGGAGGGCGTGTAAATGGCTAAGATCTCCAAGCGCCGTCAGGCATTTGCCGCCAAGGTCGACCGTCAGAAGCTGTACGCGATCGAAGACGCACTGGCACTCGTGAAGGAATGCGCGAGCGCGAAGTTCAACGAATCGATCGACGTCGCAGTCCAGCTCGGCATCGATGCGAAGAAGTCGGACCAGGTCGTTCGTGGTTCGGTCGTTCTGCCGGCAGGTACGGGCAAGTCGGTTCGCGTTGCCGTGTTCGCGCAAGGCGAGAAGGCCGAGCAGGCTCGTGCTGCAGGCGCGGAAATCGTCGGTATGGAAGACCTGGCTGAGCAGATCAAGGCTGGCCAGATGGACTTCGACATCGTGATCGCTTCGCCGGACACGATGCGTATCGTCGGTACGCTCGGTCAGATCCTCGGCCCGCGCGGCCTGATGCCGAACCCGAAGGTCGGCACGGTCACGCCGGACGTCGCAACCGCCGTCAAGAACGCGAAGGCTGGTCAGGTGCAATTCCGTGTCGACAAGGCCGGTATCATCCACGCGACCATCGGCCGTGCATCGTTCGAATCGACTGCACTGCGTTCGAACCTGTCGGCGCTGATCGAAGCGCTGCAGAAGGCGAAGCCGGCAACGAGCAAGGGCGTCTACCTGCGCAAGATCGCACTGTCGAGCACGATGGGCGTCGGCGTGCGTGTCGACCAGGCTACGCTGGCAGCGTAAGAAAGTATTCGGGCCGCTTCGTTCGCGAAGCGGCCTACATGGGCTTTGGGCGGTTGTTCGTGCAGTTGGGCGGGCAACCGGTTATCAAAGACCGTTGGTGGGGCGCAGCAGGCAGGCGATCCCTTAATTCAAGCCAACGCAGATGGCGAACCCGAAAAAGTTTTGCAGTGGTGAAGCCGCAGGTCGTGAAGCGATTCACGGCGTGAGGTGGAAATACTCCTAACGAGGTCGGACGCCGTTGTTGAACGAGGTACGTGAGGTTTCGGCCATGCCGGCCGCGCCGAACGTATCGTTTCTGGAGGCTAACCGTGCCGCTTAATAGAGAAGACAAGCAAGCCGTCGTCGCTGAGGTTTCCGCGCAAGTCGCGAAGGCCCAGACCGTTGTGCTGGCTGAGTATCGTGGAATTGCGGTTGGCGATCTGACCAAGCTGCGCGCGAAAGCGCGTGAGCAACAGGTTTACCTGCGCGTGTTGAAGAACACGCTGGCGCGTCGCGCTGTTGAAGGTACCCCGTTTGCTCCGCTGGCAGAGCAGATGACTGGTCCGCTGATCTACGGCATCTCGGAAGATGCAATTGCCGCTGCTAAGGTCGTCAACGACTTCAGCAAGAGCAATGACAAGTTGGTCATCAAGGCTGGTTCGTTCGATGGCAAGGTGATGGACAAGGCTGGCGTGCAAGCGCTGGCAAGCATCCCGAGCCGTGAAGAACTGCTCTCGAAGCTGCTGTTCGTTATGCAATCGCCTGTTTCGGGCTTCGCGCGTGCCCTGGCCGCGCTCGCCGAGAAGAAGCAAGCGGAAGCTGCGTAAGCGAACGTGCATCAGCGTTACTGATCGCTGGCTGTATCCGAATTCAATTTAGGAGTATTTCAAATGGCAATCGCAAAAGAAGACATCCTGGCAGCAGTCGAAGGGATGACCGTTCTGGAACTGAACGAACTGGTCAAGGCGTTCGAAGAGAAGTTTGGCGTGTCGGCAGCTGCAGTGGCAGTCGCTGGCCCGGCAGGCGGCGGCGCTGCTGCTGCTGCAGAAGAAAAGACCGAATTCACGGTCGTTCTGGCTGAAGCAGGCAGCAACAAGGTTGCAGTCATCAAGGCAGTTCGCGAACTGACGGGCCTGGGCCTGAAGGAAGCGAAGGACGTCGTTGACGGCGCACCGAAGGCTGTCAAGGAAGGCGTCGACAAGGCTGCTGCTGAAGAAGCCAAGAAGAAGCTGGAAGAAGCAGGCGCGAAGGTCGAAGTCAAGTAAGTTTCGACGCGCTGTGCGAAGGCTGGCGGTATTTTCACCGCCGGCCTTTTTGTGCTTTGTGGGGACGTTATTCTGGCACTCATTCGGGAGCCCGAATAATCGGCCCCAGAAGCCAAAGAAAACCGCCGAATCGTTGTCAATGCATCGATTGGCGTTTCTCTTTGTCTTCTGAAGCGACTGCAGAAGGCAAGTTTGGTCGGGTAGCGGGCAACACAGGCATCCGCTGCCGTCAGCCAGCGGTTGGTAGCGGCCAACCACCAAGCTTCTCGGCTCGTTCAAGCCATCGGGCGGCCATCGGGTCTCAGTCGGTGAACACTCGGGTTTGAAACGTCCAGGTATCCCGCCTCGACAGCACCCGCCGTGATTCGGAGATCGTATGCAATATTCCTTCACCGAGAAGAAGCGCATTCGCAAGAGTTTCGCGAAGCGCCCCATCGTTCACCAAGTTCCGTTCTTGCTGGCCACCCAGCTTGAATCATTCAGCACGTTTCTGCAAGCCGATGTGCCTGGCGCGCAACGCAAGCCTGAAGGTTTGCAGGCCGCCTTCACATCGGTATTTCCCATTGTTTCGCACAACGGCTTCGCGCGCCTCGAGTTCGTGAGCTATGCGTTGTCCGCGCCGGCATTCAACATCAAGGAATGCCAGCAGCGTGGCCTGACGTACTGCTCCGCGCTGCGCGCGAAGGTCCGCCTCGTCATCCTCGACAAGGAATCGCCGAACAAGCCGGTCGTCAAGGAAGTGAAGGAGCAGGAAGTGTACATGGGCGAAATTCCGCTCATGACGCCGACGGGCTCGTTCGTCATCAACGGCACCGAGCGTGTCATCGTCTCGCAGCTGCACCGTTCGCCGGGCGTGTTCTTCGAACACGACAAGGGCAAGACGCACAGCTCGGGCAAGCTGCTGTTCTCGGCACGGATCATTCCGTACCGCGGCTCGTGGCTCGACTTCGAATTCGATCCGAAGGACATCCTGTACTTCCGCGTCGACCGTCGCCGCAAGATGCCGGTCACGATCCTGCTGAAGGCCATCGGCCTGACGCCGGAACAGATCCTCGCGAACTTCTTCGTGTTCGACAACTTCACGCTGATGGGCGAAGGCGCGCAACTCGAGTTCGTGCCCGAGCGCCTGCGTGGTGAAGTCGCGCGCTTCGACATCACGGATCGTGATGGCAAGGTCATCGTCCAGAAGGACAAGCGGATCAACGCGAAGCACATTCGCGACCTCGAAGCCGCGAAGACCAAGTTCATCTCGGTGCCGGAAGACTATCTGCTCGGCCGCGTGCTGGCGAAGAACGTCGTCGACGGCGACACCGGCGAAGTGATCGCGAGCGCGAACGACGAAGTCACGGAAAGCGTGCTCGAGAAGCTGCGCGAAGCGGACATCAAGGACATCCAGACGCTCTACACGAACGATCTGGACCAGGGTCCGTACATCTCGTCGACGTTGCGTGTCGACGAAACGACCGACAAGACGGCCGCGCGCATCGCGATCTACCGCATGATGCGTCCGGGCGAGCCGCCGACCGAAGAAGCGGTCGAGGCGCTGTTCAACCGTCTGTTCTACAGCGAAGAAGCGTACGACCTGTCGAAGGTCGGCCGCATGAAGTTCAACCGCCGCGTCGGCCGTGACGAGATCGTCGGCCCGATGACGCTGCAGGACGACGACATCCTCGCGACGATCAAGATCCTCGTCGAGCTGCGCAACGGCAAGGGCGAAGTGGACGACATCGACCACCTCGGCAACCGTCGCGTGCGTTGCGTCGGCGAACTGGCGGAAAACCAGTTCCGCGCGGGTCTCGTGCGTGTCGAGCGCGCGGTCAAGGAACGCCTCGGCCAGGCCGAAAGCGAAAACCTGATGCCGCACGACCTGATCAACTCGAAGCCGATTTCGTCGGCGATCCGCGAGTTCTTCGGTTCGTCGCAGCTGTCGCAGTTCATGGACCAGACCAACCCGCTGTCGGAAATCACGCACAAGCGCCGTGTTTCCGCACTGGGCCCGGGCGGTCTGACGCGCGAACGCGCAGGCTTCGAAGTGCGTGACGTGCACCCGACCCACTATGGCCGCGTGTGCCCGATCGAAACGCCGGAAGGTCCGAACATCGGTCTGATCAACTCGCTCGCACTGTACGCGCACCTGAACGAGTACGGCTTCCTCGAGACGCCGTACCGCAAGGTCGTGGACAGCAAGGTGACCGACCAGATCGACTACCTGTCGGCGATCGAGGAAGGCCGCTACATGATCGCGCAGGCGAACGCCGCGATCGACGAGAACGGCACGCTGATCGACGAACTCGTGTCGTCGCGTGAAGCCGGCGAAACGATGATGGTCACGCCGGACCGTATCCAGTACATGGACGTCGCGCCGTCGCAGATCGTGTCGGTTGCAGCTTCGCTGATCCCGTTCCTCGAGCACGACGACGCGAACCGTGCACTGATGGGTTCGAACATGCAGCGTCAGGCCGTGCCGTGTCTGCGTCCGGAAAAGCCGGTCGTCGGTACGGGCATCGAGCGCACCTGCGCGGTCGACTCGGGCACGACGGTCCAGGCGTTCCGCGGCGGCGTCGTCGACTACGTCGACGCAGGCCGTATCGTGATTCGCGTGAACGACGACGAAGCGGTCGCGGGTGAAGTCGGTGTCGACATCTACAACCTGATCAAGTACACGCGTTCGAACCAGAACACGAACATCAACCAGCGTCCGATCGTGAAGATGGGCGACAAGGTCTCGCGCGGCGACGTGCTGGCCGACGGCGCCTCGACGGACCTGGGCGAGCTCGCGCTCGGCCAGAACATGCTGATCGCGTTCATGCCGTGGAACGGCTACAACTTCGAAGACTCGATCCTGATCTCGGAGAAGGTCGTTGCGGACGATCGCTACACGTCGATCCACATCGAAGAGCTGAACGTCGTTGCACGCGACACGAAGCTCGGGCCGGAAGAAATCACGCGCGACATCTCGAACCTGGCGGAAGTCCAGCTCGGCCGTCTCGACGAATCGGGCATCGTGTACATCGGTGCTGAAGTCGAAGCGGGCGACGTGCTGGTCGGCAAGGTCACGCCGAAGGGCGAGACCCAGCTGACGCCGGAAGAGAAGCTGCTGCGCGCGATCTTCGGCGAGAAGGCTTCGGACGTGAAGGACACGTCGCTGCGCGTGCCGTCGGGCATGAGCGGCACCGTGATCGACGTCCAGGTGTTCACGCGTGAAGGCATCCAGCGCGACAAGCGCGCGCAACAGATCATCGACGACGAACTGAAGCGCTACCGTCTCGACCTGAACGACCAGCTGCGCATCGTGGAAGGCGACGCGTTCCAGCGTCTCGCACGCATGCTGGTGGGCAAGGTCGCGAACGGCGGTCCGAAGAAGCTCGCGAAGGGCACGAAGATCGACCAGGCTTACCTGGAAGACCTCGACCACTACCACTGGTTCGACATCCGCCTCGCGGACGACGAAGCAGCGGCATCGCTCGAAGCGATCAAGAACTCGATCGAAGAGAAGCGTCACCAGTTCGACCTCGCGTTCGAAGAGAAGCGCAAGAAGCTCACGCAAGGCGACGAACTGCCGCCGGGCGTGCTGAAGATGGTCAAGGTGTACCTCGCGGTCAAGCGTCGCCTGCAGCCTGGCGACAAGATGGCGGGCCGTCACGGTAACAAGGGTGTCGTGTCGAAGATCGTCCCGATCGAAGACATGCCGTACATGGCCGACGGCCGTCCGGCAGACGTCGTGCTGAACCCGCTGGGCGTTCCGTCGCGGATGAACGTGGGTCAGGTTCTGGAAGTGCACCTCGGCTGGGCCGCGAAGGGCCTCGGCTGGCGTATCGGCGAAATGCTGCAGCGTCAGGCGAAGATCGAGGAACTGCGCGTGTTCCTGACGAAGATCTACAACGAGTCGGGCCGCCAGGAAGACCTGGAAAGCTTCACCGACGACGAGATCCTCGAACTCGCGAAGAACCTGCGCGAAGGCGTGCCGTTTGCAACGCCGGTGTTCGACGGTGCGACCGAGGAAGAAATGGGCAAGATGCTCGACCTCGCGTTCCCGGACGACATCGCGGAACAGCTCGGCATGAACCCGTCGAAGAACCAGGTTCGCCTGTACGACGGCCGCACGGGTGAAATGTTCGAACGTCGCGTGACGCTCGGCTACATGCACTACCTGAAGCTGCACCACTTGGTCGACGACAAGATGCACGCACGTTCGACCGGCCCGTACTCGCTCGTCACGCAGCAGCCGCTGGGTGGTAAGGCGCAGTTCGGTGGCCAGCGTTTCGGTGAAATGGAAGTGTGGGCACTCGAAGCGTACGGCGCGTCCTACGTGCTGCAGGAAATGCTGACGGTGAAGTCGGACGACGTGACCGGCCGGACGAAGGTTTACGAGAACCTCGTCAAGGGCGATCACGTGATCGATGCAGGCATGCCGGAATCCTTCAACGTGCTCGTGAAGGAAATCCGCTCGCTCGGTATCGACATCGATCTCGACCGCAATTAATCGGACTACGGAGAGAAGGCAATGAAAGCTCTGCTCGATCTATTCAAGCAAGTCCAACAGGAAGAAGTTTTCGACGCGATCAAGATCGGTCTGGCCTCGCCGGACAAGATCCGCTCGTGGTCGTTCGGCGAAGTGAAGAAGCCGGAGACCATCAACTACCGTACGTTCAAGCCGGAACGCGATGGTCTGTTCTGCGCGAAGATCTTCGGGCCGATCAAGGACTACGAGTGCCTGTGCGGCAAGTACAAGCGCCTGAAGCACCGCGGCGTGATCTGCGAGAAGTGCGGCGTCGAAGTGACGCTGGCGAAGGTGCGTCGCGAACGGATGGGCCACATCGAGCTGGCCTCGCCGGTCGCGCACATCTGGTTCCTGAAGTCGCTGCCGTCGCGTCTGGGCATGGTGCTCGACATGACGCTGCGCGACATCGAACGCGTGCTGTACTTCGAAGCATACGTGGTGATCGAACCGGGCATGACGCCGCTGAAGGCGCGGCAGATCATGACCGAAGAGGATTACTACAACAAGGTCGAGGAATACGGCGACGAATTCCGTGCCGAGATGGGCGCGGAAGGCGTGCGTGAACTGCTGCGTGCGATCAACATCGACGAGCAGGTCGAGACGCTGCGCACCGAGCTGAAGAACACCGGCTCGGAAGCGAAGATCAAGAAGTACGCGAAGCGCCTGAAGGTCCTCGAGGCATTCCAGCGCTCGGGCATCAAGCCCGAGTGGATGATCCTCGAAGTGCTGCCGGTGCTGCCGCCGGAACTGCGTCCGCTCGTGCCGCTGGACGGCGGCCGTTTCGCGACGTCGGACCTGAACGACCTGTATCGCCGCGTGATCAACCGTAACAACCGGTTGAAGCGTCTGCTCGAGCTGAAGGCACCTGAAATCATCGTCCGCAACGAAAAGCGGATGCTGCAGGAAGCCGTCGACTCGCTGCTCGACAACGGTCGTCGCGGCAAGGCGATGACGGGCGCGAACAAGCGTCCGCTGAAGTCGCTCGCCGACATGATCAAGGGCAAGGGCGGTCGTTTCCGTCAGAACCTGCTGGGCAAGCGCGTCGACTACTCGGGCCGTTCGGTCATCGTGGTCGGCCCGACGCTGAAGCTGCACCAGTGCGGTCTGCCGAAGCTGATGGCGCTCGAGCTGTTCAAGCCGTTCATCTTCAACAAGCTGGAAGTGATGGGCGTCGCGACGACCATCAAGGCTGCGAAGAAGGAAGTCGAGAACCAGACGCCGGTGGTGTGGGACATCCTCGAAGAGGTGATCCGCGAGCACCCGGTGATGCTGAACCGTGCGCCGACGCTGCACCGTCTCGGTATCCAGGCGTTCGAGCCGGTGCTGATCGAAGGCAAGGCGATTCAGCTGCACCCGCTCGTCTGCGCGGCGTTCAACGCCGACTTCGACGGTGACCAGATGGCCGTTCACGTGCCGCTGTCGCTCGAAGCGCAGATGGAAGCGCGTACGCTGATGCTGGCGTCGAACAACGTGCTGTTCCCGGCCAACGGCGATCCGTCGATCGTGCCGTCGCAGGATATCGTGCTGGGTCTGTACTACGCGACCCGCGAAGCGATCAACGGCAAGGGCGAAGGCCTGTCGTTCACCGGCGTGTCGGAAGTGATCCGCGCGTACGAGAACAAGGAAGTCGAGCTGGCCTCGCGCGTCAACGTGCGGATCACCGAAATGGTCCGCAACGAGGACACGTCGGAAGGCGCGCCGGAATTCGTGCCGAAGATCTCGCTGTACGCGACGACCGTCGGTCGCGCGATCCTGTCGGAGATCCTGCCGCACGGCCTGCCGTTCTCGGTGCTGAACAAGCCGCTGAAGAAGAAGGAAATCTCGCGCCTGATCAACACCGCATTCCGCAAGTGCGGTCTGCGTGCGACGGTCGTGTTCGCCGACCAGCTGATGCAGTCGGGTTTCCGCCTCGCGACGCGTGCCGGCATTTCGATCTGCGTGGACGACATGCTCGTGCCGCCGCAGAAGGAAACGATCGTCGGCGACGCCGCGAAGAAGGTGAAGGAGTACGACCGCCAGTACATGTCGGGTCTCGTCACCGCGCAGGAACGCTACAACAACGTGGTCGACATCTGGTCGGCAACGTCGGAAGCGGTCGGCAAGGCGATGATGGAGCAGCTGTCGACGGAGCCGGTGACGGACCGCGACGGCAACGAGACGCGCCAGGAGTCGTTCAACTCGATCTACATGATGGCCGACTCGGGCGCCCGGGGTTCGGCGGTGCAGATTCGTCAGCTGGCCGGTATGCGAGGCCTGATGGCGAAGCCGGACGGCTCGATTATCGAGACGCCGATTACCGCGAACTTCCGCGAAGGCCTGAACGTGTTGCAGTACTTCATCTCGACCCACGGTGCACGTAAGGGTCTGGCTGATACGGCACTGAAGACCGCGAACTCGGGTTACCTGACGCGTCGTCTCGTCGACGTCACGCAGGATCTGGTGGTGGTCGAGGACGATTGCGGCACGTCGAACGGCGTCGCGATGAAGGCGCTGGTCGAAGGCGGTGAAGTCGTCGAAGCGCTGCGCGACCGTATCCTCGGCCGCGTTGCGGTCGCGGACGTCGTGAACCCGGAAACGCAGGAAACGCTGTACGAATCGGGCACGCTGCTCGACGAAACGGCGGTCGAGGAAATCGAACGCCTCGGCATCGACGAAGTGCGCGTGCGCACGCCGCTGACCTGCGAAACGCGTTACGGTCTGTGCGCGGCCTGCTACGGCCGTGACCTCGGCCGCGGCTCGCTCGTGAACGTCGGCGAAGCAGTCGGCGTGATCGCGGCACAGTCGATCGGTGAACCGGGCACGCAGCTGACGATGCGTACGTTCCACATCGGTGGTGCGGCATCGCGTGCGGCAGTGGCGTCGTCGGTCGAAGCGAAGAGCAACGGTATCGTGCGTTTCACGGCGACGATGCGTTACGTCACCAACGCGAAGGGCGAGCAGATCGTCATTTCGCGTTCGGGCGAGGCGCTGATCACCGACGATTTCGGTCGCGAGCGCGAGCGTCACAAGGTGCCGTACGGCGCGACGCTGCTGCAGCTCGACGGCGCGACGATCAAGGCCGGCACGCAGCTGGCGACGTGGGACCCGATGACGCGTCCGATCATCACCGAGTACGGTGGTACGGTGAAGTTCGAGAACGTCGAGGAAGGCGTGACCGTCGCGAAGCAGATCGACGACGTGACCGGCCTGTCGACGCTGGTCGTGATCGACGTGAAGCGTCGTGGTTCGCAAGCTTCGAAGAGCGTGCGTCCGCAGGTGAAACTGCTCGACGCGAACGGCGACGAAGTGAAGATCCCGGGCACGGAGCACGCAGTGCAGATCGGCTTCCAGGTCGGCGCACTGATCACCGTGAAGGACGGCCAGCAAGTGCAGGTGGGTGAAGTGCTTGCACGTATCCCGACCGAAGCGCAGAAGACGCGTGACATTACCGGCGGTCTGCCGCGGGTGGCGGAACTGTTCGAAGCGCGTTCGCCGAAGGATGCCGGCATTCTCGCGGAAGTCACCGGTACGACGTCGTTCGGCAAGGACACGAAGGGCAAGCAGCGTCTCGTCATCACGGACCTCGAAGGCAATCAGCACGAGTTCCTGATCGCGAAGGAAAAGCAGGTCCTGGTCCACGATGCTCAGGTCGTCAACAAGGGCGAAATGATCGTGGACGGCCCGGCCGATCCGCACGACATCCTGCGTCTGCAGGGTATCGAGGCGCTGTCGCGCTACATCGTCGACGAAGTGCAGGACGTGTATCGTCTGCAGGGCGTGAAGATCAACGACAAGCACATCGAGGTGATCGTTCGCCAGATGCTGCGTCGTGTGCAGATCACCGACAACGGTGATACGCGCTTCATCCCGGGCGAACAGGTCGAGCGTTCCGACATGCTGGACGAGAACGATCGCATGATCGCCGAGGGCAAGCGCCCGGCTTCGTACGACAACGTGCTCCTCGGTATCACGAAGGCGTCGCTGTCGACCGACTCGTTCATCTCCGCGGCATCGTTCCAGGAAACGACCCGCGTGCTGACCGAAGCGGCGATCATGGGCAAGCGCGACGATCTGCGCGGCCTGAAGGAAAACGTGATCGTCGGCCGTCTGATCCCGGCCGGTACGGGTCTCGCGTTCCACAAGGCACGCAAGGCGAAGGAGATGTCCGACCGCGAGCGTTTCGACCAGATCGCAGCGGAAGAGGCATTCGACTTCGGTACGCCGAGCGCGCCGGCGGAAGAGCCGCAACACCCGGCAGCCGAATAAGCGCGGGCGGCGCGAGCCGCCTCACGCTGCCGTATTCGCTGTCATCGAAACCGCCCGGTCCGCCGGGCGGTTTTTTTTATCCGTCGTTCACGTGCATGACGGGCTTGCCGCACGGTCGCGCAGGCCCGTCATGCGCGCGCTCGAACCCTGTCCGATCGGCCAACGTTGCACGATTCGCCGCGCGCTGCGCGAGCGGGTTGTTAAAATTGCGGTCATCCTTCCGCCGTCCTCGTTCTCACTCATGTCCCGCGCCCTCGAAATCCTCGACGAAGTTTTTGGTTATTCCGCCTTTCGCGGCCAGCAGGGCGAGATCGTCGAACACGTCGCCGGCGGCGGCGATTGCCTCGTGCTGATGCCGACGGGCGGCGGCAAGTCGCTGTGCTACCAGATCCCGGCGCTGCTGCGCCGCGAGGCCGGGCAGGGCGCGGGCATCGTGGTGTCGCCGCTGATCGCGCTGATGCAGGACCAGGTCGCCGCGCTGAGCGAAGTCGGCGTGCGCGCGGCCTACCTGAACTCGACACTGTCGGGCGCCGAGGCCGCGGCGACCGAGCGCGCGTTGCGCGAGGGCGAGATCGACCTGCTGTACGTCGCGCCCGAGCGGCTGATGACGGGCCGCTTCCTCGACCTGCTCGAGCGCGCGAAGATCGGCCTGTTCGCGATCGACGAGGCGCACTGCGTGTCGCAGTGGGGGCATGACTTCCGTCCCGAATACATCCAGCTGTCGGTGCTGCACGAACGCTTCCCGTCGGTGCCGCGCATCGCGCTGACGGCCACTGCCGACGCGATCACGCGCGACGAGATCATCCATCGCCTTGCGCTCGACGACGCGCGCGTGTTCGTGTCGAGCTTCGATCGCCCGAACATCCGTTACCGGATCGTCGAGAAAGACAACGCGCGTTCGCAGCTGCTCGATTTCATCCGCGCGGAACACACGAACGCGGACGGCACGACCGACGCGGGCGTCGTCTACTGCCTGTCGCGCCGCAAGGTCGAGGAAACGGCCGAATGGCTGAAGGCTCAGGGTGTGCGCGCGCTGCCGTATCACGCGGGGATGGAGTTCGAGGTACGGCAGAAGCACCAGGAAATGTTCCAGCGCGAGGAAGGCATCGTGATGTGCGCCACGATCGCGTTCGGCATGGGCATCGACAAGCCGGATGTGCGCTTTGTCGCGCACCTCGATTTGCCGAAGAGCGTCGAGGGCTACTACCAGGAAACCGGCCGTGCGGGCCGCGACGGGATGCCGGCGAACGCGTGGATGGCGTATGGGCTCGGCGACGTCGTCCAGCAGCGCAAGATGATCGACGAGTCCGATGCGGACGACGCGCACAAGCGCGTGCAGACGTCGAAGCTCGACGCGTTGCTCGGGTTGTGCGAGACGATCTCGTGCCGGCGCGTGCGGCTCCTCAACTATTTCGGCGAGGCGAGCCAGCCGTGCGGCAACTGCGACACGTGCCTCGAACCGCCCGATTCATGGGACGCGACGCGCGAGGCGCAGATGGCGCTGTCATGCGTATTCCGCGCGCAGCGCGCGAGCGGCTTCAATTTCGGCTCGAGCCATCTGATCGAGATCCTGCGCGGCGGCCGCACGGAGAAAGTGTTGCAGCGCGGCCACGACCAGCTCAGCACGTTCGGGATCGGCGCATCGCTGTCCGAACCCGAGTGGCGCGCGATTTTCCGGCAACTCGTCGCGTACGGCTATCTCGCGGTCGACCATGGCGGCTTCGGCGCGCTGATGCTGACCGAGGCCGCGAAGCCGGTGCTGAAGAACGAGGAGAAGGTCACGCTGCGCCGCTACGTGAAGCCGCAGCGCACGCGCCAGTCGTCGAGCCGCAGCGGCACGCGCGTCGACCCGACGGCCGGCATGGGCACGCGCGAGCGCGCACGCTGGGACGCGCTGCGCGCGTGGCGCGCGGAAACCGCGAAGTCCGACGGCGTGCCGGCCTACGTGATCTTCCACGATGCGACGCTGGCCGAAATCGCGCGCAACGCGCCGGAGACGATCGACGACCTGCGCCATATCCCCGGCATGGGCGTGCGCAAGCTCGAACGCTTCGGCGACGAGATCATCGACGTCGTCGAATCGGCGTGACACAGGTGTTCCGACCCTTCCGGTAAACCGCCCGCGCGGCTGGCAAATCACGCAAGCCGTTGACTTAGTTGGCATTTCCGGAATATCATGCTGGGTTCCGGTATTCGGTGGGCCGTGTCGCGTTCGAAAGCTCGCACCCGATTCGCCGGTTCGGAAGTCAACTGTGCGTCGATTCTCGCTTTGCCCGAAATCGATGCGCAGATTTTGTTCAATTTCAGGAATAAACAATGCCAACCATCAACCAACTGGTTCGCAAAGGCCGTCAGTCGGAAACGACGAAGAGCAAGAGCCCGGCCCTGCAGGACTGCCCCCAGCGTCGCGGCGTGTGCACCCGTGTGTACACGACGACGCCGAAGAAGCCGAACTCGGCACTCCGTAAGGTCGCCAAGGTTCGTCTGACGAACGGCTTCGAAGTGATTTCGTACATCGGCGGTGAAGGCCACAACCTGCAGGAACACTCGGTTGTGCTGATCCGCGGCGGCCGTGTGAAGGACTTGCCGGGTGTGCGTTACCACATGGTTCGCGGCTCGCTGGATACCCAGGGCGTCAAGGACCGTAAGCAAGCGCGCTCGAAGTACGGCGCGAAGCGTGCAAAGGCTGCCAAGTAAGCAGTTTTTGATCAGGGATCGCCGCAGGGCGGTCAAGGCGGGAGTGCCGGATTGCCGGTGCTGTCGAGTAAGTGGTCACCCGGCCAAGCTGGTTAGTCGTGAAGATGTGATCGGGTTTGTTGGTGGCCGCGGAGCTGGAACCAGCTCCAACTGAACAAGTAAAGGAAGAATCATGCCGCGTCGTCGCGAAGTCCCCAAGCGGGAAGTGTTGCCGGATCCGAAGTTCGGCAACGTTGATGTTGCCAAGTTCATGAACATGCTGATGCTGTCCGGCAAGAAGTCGGTTGCAGAGCGCATCGTTTATGGCGCATTCGAACAAATCCAGACCAAGGGTGGCAAGGACCCGCTGGAAGTGTTCACGGTTGCGCTCAACAACGTGAAGCCGGTGGTCGAAGTGAAGAGCCGCCGCGTTGGTGGTGCCAACTATCAAGTTCCGGTCGAAGTGCGCCCGTCGCGTCGTATGGCATTGGCGATGCGCTGGCTGCGTGAGGCTGCGAAGAAGCGCAGCGAGAAGTCGATGGCTCTGCGCCTGGCAGGTGAACTCTCCGAAGCGGCCGAAGGCCGTGGCGGCGCGATGAAGAAGCGCGATGAAGTTCACCGCATGGCAGAAGCCAACCGCGCGTTCTCGCATTTCCGTTTCTAAGCGCCTGGCTGGGCTGTTTGCGGAAATAAATTCCGGGCGGGTGCGCTTTTCAGGCGCCTCGCCCGTTTGTGTTGAAGCATGATGCAGCTGGGCTGCATCATGTCATCCCAGTAGAGGATCAAAGTGGCTCGCAAGACTCCTATCGAGCGCTACCGCAATATCGGTATTAGCGCTCACATCGACGCCGGCAAAACGACGACGACCGAGCGCATTCTGTTTTACACCGGTGTGAACCACAAGATCGGTGAAGTCCACGACGGCGCAGCAACGATGGACTGGATGGAGCAGGAACAAGAGCGTGGCATCACGATCACGTCCGCTGCTACCACGGCCTTCTGGAAGGGCATGGGCGGCAACTATCCGGAACACCGCATCAACATCATCGACACCCCGGGCCACGTCGACTTCACGATCGAAGTGGAGCGTTCGATGCGCGTGCTCGACGGCGCGTGCATGGTGTACTGCGCAGTGGGCGGCGTGCAGCCGCAGTCGGAAACGGTGTGGCGCCAGGCTAACAAGTACAAGGTGCCCCGTCTCGCGTTCGTCAACAAGATGGACCGTACCGGCGCGAACTTCTTCAAGGTCTACGACCAGCTCCGTCTGCGCCTGAAGGCGAACCCGGTTCCGGTCGTGGTGCCGATCGGCTCGGAAGAAAACTTCAAGGGCGTGGTCGACCTGATCAAGATGAAGGCGATCATTTGGGACGAAGCGTCGCAAGGCACGAAGTTCGACTACGTCGACATCCCGGCCGAGCTCGCCGAGACCTGCAAGGAATGGCGCGAAAAGATGGTCGAAGTGGCTGCTGAAGCCAGCGAAGACCTGATGAACAAGTACCTGGAAGAAGGCGATCTGCCGGAAGCCGACATCGTCAAGGCGCTGCGCGACCGTACGATCGCGTGCGAAATCCAGCCGATGCTGTGCGGTACCGCGTTCAAGAACAAGGGCGTGCAGCGTATGCTCGACGCCGTGATCGACTTCCTGCCGTCGCCGGTCGACATCCCGCCGGTCAAGGGCGAGCTCGAAAACGGTGAAGAAGCAGAGCGCAAGGCGTCGGACGAAGAGAAGTTCTCGTCGCTCGCGTTCAAGATCATGACCGACCCGTTCGTCGGCCAGCTGATCTTCTTCCGTGTGTACTCGGGCGTCGTCAATTCGGGCGACACGCTGCTGAACTCGACCAAGGGCAAGAAGGAACGCCTCGGCCGGATTCTGCAGATGCACGCGAACCAGCGTGAAGAAATCAAGGAAGTCCGTGCAGGCGACATCGCTGCTGCGGTCGGCCTGAAGGAAGCGACCACGGGCGACACGCTGTGCGACCCGGCGAACCCGATCGTTCTCGAACGCATGGTGTTCCCGGAGCCGGTGATTTCGCAGGCTGTCGAGCCGAAGACCAAGGCTGACCAGGAAAAGATGGGCCTCGCGCTGAACCGTCTGGCGCAGGAAGATCCGTCGTTCCGCGTGCAGACCGACGAAGAGTCGGGCCAGACCATCATTTCGGGCATGGGCGAGCTCCACCTCGAAATTCTGGTCGACCGGATGAAGCGTGAATTCGGCGTGGAAGCGACCGTCGGCAAGCCGCAGGTTGCATACCGCGAAACGATCCGTTCGACGGCGAAGGATGTCGACGGCAAGTTCGTCAAGCAGTCGGGTGGTCGCGGCCAGTACGGTCACGCGGTCATCACGCTCGAGCCGAACGAACAAGGCAAGGGCTACGAGTTCTTCGACGAGATCAAGGGTGGTGTGATTCCGCGTGAATACATCCCGGCGGTCGACAAGGGTATCCAGGACACGCTGAAGTCGGGCGTGCTGGCTGGCTTCCCGGTCGTCGACGTGAAGGTTCACCTGACGTTCGGTTCGTACCACGACGTTGACTCGAACGAAAACGCGTTCCGCATGGCCGGTTCGATGGCGTTCAAGGAAGCGATGCGCAAGGCGAACCCGGTCGTCCTCGAGCCGATGATGGCTGTCGAAGTCGAGACGCCGGAAGACTACATGGGCAACGTGATGGGCGACCTGTCGGGCCGTCGCGGTATCGTCCAGGGCATGGAAGACATGGTTGGCGGCGGCAAGATCGTTCGCGCCGAAGTGCCGCTGTCGGAAATGTTTGGTTACTCGACGTCGCTGCGTTCGCTGACGCAAGGTCGTGCAACGTACACGATGGAGTTCAAGCACTACGCTGAAGCTCCGCGCAACGTTGCTGAAGCGATCATCAGCGCGAAGTCGAAGTAAATCTGCAGCTACCAACCGATATTTTTTGAAAGAAGAGAATCATGGCAAAAGGTAAATTTGAGCGGACCAAGCCGCACGTCAACGTTGGTACGATTGGTCACGTTGACCACGGCAAGACGACGCTGACGGCAGCGATCACGACGGTGCTGACGAAGAAGTTCGGCGGCGAAGCGAAGGCTTACGACCAGATCGACGCGGCACCGGAAGAAAAGGCGCGCGGCATCACGATCAACACGGCACACGTCGAGTACGAAACGGCTAACCGCCACTACGCACACGTCGACTGCCCGGGCCACGCTGACTATGTGAAGAACATGATCACGGGCGCGGCACAGATGGACGGCGCGATCCTGGTTTGCTCGGCAGCAGACGGCCCGATGCCGCAGACGCGTGAGCACATCCTGCTGGCACGTCAGGTTGGCGTTCCGTACATCATCGTGTTCCTGAACAAGTGCGACATGGTGGACGACGCTGAACTGCTCGAGCTGGTCGAGATGGAAGTTCGCGAACTCCTGTCGAAGTACGACTTCCCGGGCGACGACACGCCGATCGTGAAGGGTTCGGCCAAGCTGGCGCTGGAAGGCGACACGGGCGAGCTGGGCGAAGTGGCGATCATGAGCCTGGCCGACGCGCTGGACACGTACATCCCGACGCCGGAGCGTGCAGTTGACGGCGCGTTCCTGATGCCGGTGGAAGACGTGTTCTCGATCTCGGGCCGTGGTACGGTGGTGACGGGTCGTGTCGAGCGCGGCATCGTGAAGGTCGGCGAAGAAATCGAAATCGTCGGTATCAAGCCGACGGTGAAGACGACCTGCACGGGCGTTGAAATGTTCCGCAAGCTGCTGGACCAAGGTCAGGCAGGCGACAACGTCGGTATCCTGCTGCGCGGCACGAAGCGTGAAGACGTGGAGCGTGGCCAGGTTCTGGCGAAGCCGGGTTCGATCACGCCGCACACGCACTTCACGGCTGAAGTGTACGTGCTGAGCAAGGACGAAGGCGGCCGTCACACGCCGTTCTTCAACAACTACCGTCCGCAGTTCTACTTCCGTACGACGGACGTGACGGGCTCGATCGAGCTGCCGAAGGACAAGGAAATGGTGATGCCGGGCGACAACGTGTCGATCACGGTGAAGCTGATCGCTCCGATCGCGATGGAAGAAGGTCTGCGCTTCGCAATCCGCGAAGGCGGCCGTACCGTCGGCGCCGGCGTCGTCGCCAAGATCATCGAGTAATATCGACGATCCGCGGATCCCTCCGGGGTCCGCGATTCCACGGTAGGCAGTCGTACCGTCGAAACCGGGTGTCCAGTTTGATCTGGCACCCGGTTTTTCTTTGTGGTGTGCACATGGGTCCATTGACAAACGCGCACCACCGTTCCGAATTTTCGTGTAGAATCGCGGGCTTAGCAGTGGAAGTACCGTTCGGAACCTGGCGCTTCGCTCCCCGCAGGCAACAGGGTTCGCGTTCTTTTAGTGTCCGGCGATGCAACATCGCCTCGCTCTTTTCAAGGAATCGTCATGCAGCAACAGAAAATCCGCATTCGCCTGAAGGCATTCGACTATCGTCTGATCGATCAATCGGCTGCCGAGATCGTCGATACCGCGAAGCGGACTGGCGCAATCGTCCGTGGCCCGGTGCCGCTGCCGACGCGCATTCAGCGTTTTGACATCCTGCGTTCGCCGCACGTCAACAAGACGTCGCGCGATCAGCTCGAAATCCGTACCCACCAGCGCCTGATGGACATCGTCGATCCGACCGACAAGACGGTTGACGCGCTGATGAAGCTCGACCTGCCGGCTGGCGTCGACGTGGAAATCAAGCTGCAGTAAGGCTTTCGGCGCCAACCGGCTTGCCGGGTGGTGCTAAGTCTTTGTATTGCTTGCGGAAATCGAGAAGTCGGGCTATACTGCTTGGCTTTTCGTGTATTCGCGAAAAAAAGTTGGGCCTTGCGTGCCCGGCATTTTGTAAATCAGCCCCGACCAATCGCAGTCGGGAATGGAGAAAATGATGAGCCTTGGACTCGTAGGTCGCAAGGTTGGCATGACCCGTATCTTCACGGCTGAAGGGGATTCGATTCCCGTCACCGTGCTGGACGTGTCGGACAACCGCGTGACGCAGATCAAGACTGTTGAAACCGACGGCTACACGGCCGTGCAGGTTGCATTCGGCTCCCGCCGCGCATCGCGCGTGACGAAGCCGCTGGCAGGTCATCTCGCCAAAGCCGGTGTCGAAGCCGGTGAAATCCTCAAGGAATTCCGCATTGACGCGGCCAAGGCAGCTGAGCTGTCGAATGGCGCCGTGGTCGGTGCTGATCTTTTCGAAGTGGGCCAGAAGGTCGACGTGCAAGGCGTGTCGATCGGTAAGGGCTACGCCGGTACGATCAAGCGTTACAACTTCTCCTCCGGCCGTGCTACCCACGGTAACTCGCGCTCGCACAACGTGCCGGGCTCGATCGGTATGGCGCAGGATCCGGGTCGCGTTTTCCCGGGTAAGCGCATGACGGGTCACCTCGGTGACGTTACGGTGACGGTGCAGAACCTCGAAATCGCTCGTATCGACGCAGAGCGCAAGCTGCTGCTCGTCAAGGGCGCGATTCCGGGCGCGAAGGGCGGCAAGGTTTTCGTGACGCCGGCCGTCAAGACCAAGGGGGCGAAATAATGGAACTCAAGCTCCTGAACGAAAATGGTCAGGAAGGTGCAGTGGTCAACGCGTCGGACGTCGTGTTCGGTCGTGACTACAACGAAGCGCTGATCCACCAGGTCGTCGTCGCGTACCAGGCGAATGCTCGCCAGGGTAACCGCGCACAGAAGGACCGTGAGCAAGTCAAGCACACCACCAAGAAGCCGTGGCGTCAGAAGGGTACGGGCCGCGCTCGTGCCGGTATGTCGTCGAGCCCGTTGTGGCGTGGCGGTGGTCGCATCTTCCCGAACTCGCCGGAAGAGAACTTCTCGCACAAGGTCAACAAGAAGATGCATCGCGCAGGTCTCTGCTCGATCTTCTCGCAGCTGGCCCGCGAAGGCCGTCTGTCGGTCGTCGAGGACATCATCCTCGAAGCGCCGAAGACCAAGCTGCTGGCTGACAAATTCAAGACCATGGGTCTCGACTCCGTTCTGATCATCACGGACACGGTCGACGAGAACCTGTACCTGGCTTCGCGCAACCTGCCGCACGTGGCGATTGTCGAGCCGCGCTACGCAGACCCGCTGTCGCTGATCTACTTCAAGAAAGTGCTGGTCACGAAGGCTGCGGTCGCCCAGATCGAGGAGTTGCTGTCATGAGCGAGATTCGCAAGAACGATCATCGTTTGATGCAGGTCCTGCTCGCACCGGTGATCTCGGAAAAGGCGACGCTGGTTGCCGACAAGAACGAGCAAGTCGTGTTCGAAGTCGCACCGGATGCCACGAAGCAGGAAGTGAAGGCGGCTGTCGAGCTGCTGTTCAAGGTTGAAGTTGATTCGGTCAACGTGCTGGTTCAGAAGGGCAAGCAAAAGCGCTTCGGCCGTTCGATGGGCCGCCGCAAGGACGTGAAGAAGGCGTACGTTTGCCTGAAGCCCGGCCAGGAAATCAACTTTGAAGCGGAGGCCAAGTAATCATGGCAATCGTTAAAGTTAAGCCGACATCGCCGGGTCGCCGCGCGATGGTCAAGGTGGTCAACAAGAACCTGCACCAGGGCAAGCCGTTCGCGGCACTGCTCGACTCGCAGAGCTCGACCGCCGGCCGTAACAACAACGGTCGTATCACCACGCGTCACAAGGGTGGTGGTCACAAGCAGCACTACCGTATCGTCGATTTCCGTCGCACGAAGGATGGCATCCCGGCAAAGGTCGAACGTCTCGAGTACGACCCGAACCGTAGCGCGAACATCGCGCTGGTGCTCTACGCAGACGGCGAGCGTCGCTACATCATCGCCCCGAAGGGCCTGACGGTCGGCCAACAGCTGATGTCGGGTTCGGAAGCGCCGATCCGTGCAGGCAACACGCTGCCGATCCGCAACATTCCGGTCGGTACGACGATCCACTGCATCGAGATGCTGCCGGGCAAGGGCGCGCAAATGGCGCGTTCGGCTGGCACGTCGGCCATGCTGCTGGCACGTGAAGGCGTCTACGCGCAGGTTCGTCTGCGTTCGGGCGAAATCCGCCGCGTGCACATCGAGTGCCGTGCAACGATCGGTGAAGTCGGCAACGAAGAGCATAGCCTGCGCCAGATCGGCAAGGCTGGCGCGAACCGCTGGCGCGGTATCCGCCCGACGGTGCGTGGCGTTGCGATGAACCCGGTTGATCACCCGCACGGTGGTGGTGAGGGCAAGACGGCTGCAGGTCGTGACCCGGTGAGCCCGTGGGGTACGCCGGCTAAGGGTTACCGTACCCGCAGCAACAAGCGCACGACGACGATGATCGTCCAGCGCCGTCACAAGCGTTAAGGAGTAGGCAATGGCACGTTCTGTAAAAAAAGGTCCGTTCTGCGACGCCCATTTGCTGAAGAAAGTTGAGGCGGCTGCAGCTTCGCGCGACAAAAAGCCGATCAAGACCTGGTCGCGTCGCTCGACGATTCTGCCGGATTTCATCGGCCTGACGATCGCTGTTCACAACGGCCGTCAACACGTTCCGGTGTACATCTCGGAAAACATGGTCGGCCACAAGCTTGGCGAGTTCGCACTGACCCGTACGTTCAAGGGTCACGCGGCCGACAAGAAGGCCAAGAAATAAGGGGCAATCAAGATGGAAGTGAAAGCAATTCATCGCGGTGCCCGCATCTCGGCGCAAAAAACGCGCCTTGTGGCTGACCAGATCCGCGGTTTGCCGGTCGACAAGGCGCTGAACGTTCTGACGTTCTCGCCGAAGAAGGCGGCTGGCATCGTGAAGAAGGTTGTGCTGTCGGCAATCGCGAATGCGGAGCACAACGAAGGCGCTGATATCGACGAGCTCAAGATCAAGAGCATCTACGTCGACAAGGCTGCATCGCTCAAGCGTTTCACCGCGCGCGCCAAGGGCCGCGGTAACCGCATCGAGAAGCAATCCTGTCACATCACTGTGACGGTCGGGAATTAAGGAGCCATACGATGGGACAGAAAATTCATCCGACTGGCTTCCGCCTGGCTGTCAGCCGCAATTGGGCTTCGCGTTGGTACGCGAACAACAACAATTTCGCGGCGATGCTGCAGGAAGACATCGGTGTTCGTGAATACCTGAAGAAGAAGCTGAAGAACGCTTCGGTCGGTCGGGTCGTCATCGAGCGTCCGGCGAAGAACGCGCGCATCACGATTTACAGCTCGCGTCCGGGCGTCGTCATCGGCAAGAAGGGCGAGGATATCGAACAGCTGAAGACGGAACTGCAACGCCGCATGGGCGTGCCGGTTCACGTCAACATCGAAGAGATCCGCAAGCCGGAAACCGATGCGCAACTGATCGCTGACTCGATCACGCAACAGCTCGAGCGCCGGATCATGTTCCGTCGCGCGATGAAGCGTGCGATGCAGAACGCGATGCGTCTGGGTGCCCAAGGCATCAAGATCATGAGCGCAGGCCGTCTGAACGGTATCGAAATCGCTCGTACGGAGTGGTATCGCGAAGGTCGCGTGCCCCTTCACACGCTGCGTGCCGACATCGACTACGCGACTTCGGAAGCGAAGACGACCTACGGGATCATCGGCGTCAAGGTGTGGGTGTACAAGGGCGACACGCTCGGCCGCAATGACGCGCCGGTGGTTGAAGAAGTAGCCGAAGACAAGCGTCCGCGTCGCAATGCGCGTCCGGGCGACCGTCGTCCGCGCCGTGACGGCGAAGGCGGCGCTCCGGGTGCTCGTCGTGGCGCACCGCGCCGTGGCGCCGGCAAGCCGGAAGACGGCAAGACTGGAGAATAACGATGCTGCAACCGAAACGCAGGAAGTATCGCAAAGAGCAGAAGGGTCGTAACACCGGCAAGGCGACGCGCGGCAACGCAGTGTCGTTCGGTGAATTCGGCCTGAAGGCGATCGGTCGCGGTCGTTTGACCGCACGTCAGATTGAAGCGGCGCGTCGTGCAATGACGCGTCACATCAAGCGTGGCGGCCGCATCTGGATCCGGATCTTCCCGGACAAGCCGATTTCGCAAAAGCCGGCAGAAGTGCGTATGGGTAACGGTAAGGGTAACCCGGAGTACTACGTCGCCGAGATCCAGCCGGGCAAGATGCTCTATGAAATGGACGGCGTAACCGAAGAACTGGCACGCGAAGCGTTCCGTCTGGCTGCAGCCAAGCTGCCGCTGAAGACGGCATTCATCGTGCGCCAGCTCGGCGCCTAAGGAGAAAACATGAAGGCTTCCGAACTTCTCCAGAAAGACCAGGCCGCGCTCAACAAGGAGCTGGCGGACCTGCTGAAGGCGCAATTCGGCCTGCGCATGCAACTCGCGACCCAGCAGCTCACGAACACGAGCCAGCTGAAGAAGGTTCGTCGCGACATCGCACGTGTGCGGACCGTCATGACTCAGAAGGCGAACCAGAAATGAACGATAGCGTGAAAACCTCGCTGAAGCGGACGCTGGTCGGTCGGGTCGTCAGCAACAAGATGGACAAGACCGTCACCGTGCTGATCGAGCACCGCGTCAAGCACCCGATCTACGGCAAGTATGTCGTGCGCTCGAAGAAGTACCACGCGCATGATGAAGCGAACACCTGCAACGAAGGCGATCTCGTCGAAATCCAGGAAACTCGTCCTGTTTCGAAGACGAAGGCCTGGACGGTGTCGCGCCTCGTCGAAGCAGCTCGCGTCATCTAAGCGGGCAGAGCAGTAGGCAGTAACAAGCACTTCGCCACGAAGTGCTTGAAATCGCAAAGTTTTTGCTTGCGTGACCAGGGTTATTTGTTATAATCCTGGTCTTCCCTCTTTATGGGAGCCCCGTCGCGGGCGAAGTTGGTGGGGGAAGCGGACTGGCGCCAGCCTGTCCGAAAGATTCACCGAATTGCGATGGCGGGTTTCGTTTGCCGTCGCTGCTGTTCCAACCCAAGCAGCCGATTGGCTGACGGGACCAAGACTGACCGAATGCATCATGGTGGTGCAATCGGATTAAGTTGGGAAAGACAAACCATGATCCAGACCGAATCTCGGCTCGAAGTAGCCGACAACACGGGTGCACGTGAAGTCATGTGCATCAAGGTGCTCGGCGGCTCGAAGCGTCGTTATGCCGGCATTGGCGACATCATCAAGGTGACCGTCAAAGAAGCAACGCCGCGCGGGCGCGTGAAGAAAGGCGAAATCTACAACGCCGTGGTGGTCCGCACCGCCAAGGGTGTTCGCCGTCAAGACGGCTCGCTGATCAAGTTCGACGGCAACGCCGCTGTGCTTTTGAATAACAAGCTTGAGCCGATCGGCACCCGTATCTTCGGGCCGGTGACGCGTGAGCTGCGTAGCGAACGATTCATGAAGATCGTTTCGCTGGCGCCGGAAGTGCTGTAAGGAGTCGCGATGAACAAGATTCGCAAAGGTGACGAAGTCATCGTCGTCACTGGCAAAGACAAGGGCAAGCGCGGCGTCGTGCTGGCTGTCGGTGCAGAACATGTGACGGTTGAAGGTATCAACCTCGTCAAGAAGCATGTGAAGCCGAACCCGATGAAGGGTACGACGGGCGGCGTGGAAGCGAAGACGATGCCCCTGCATATTTCGAACGTCGCACTGGTCGACGCGAATGGCAAGGCGTCGCGTGTTGGCATCAAGGTCGAGGAAGGCAAGAAGGTTCGCTTCCTGAAGACGACCGGTGCCGTACTGAGCGCCTGACGCAGCGGAGTAAAAAATGGCTCGTTTTCAAGAGTTTTACAAAGAAAAGGTTGTGCCCGGCCTGATCGAGAAGTTCGGTTACAAGTCGGTCATGGAAGTGCCGCGCATCACCAAGATCACGCTGAACATGGGTCTTGGCGAAGCGATCGCTGACAAGAAGATCATCGAGAACGCCGTTGGCGACCTCACGAAGATCGCTGGTCAGAAGCCGGTCGTCACGAAGGCGCGCAAGGCAATCGCAGGCTTCAAGATCCGCCAGGGTTACCCGATCGGCGCGATGGTGACGCTGCGTGGCCAAGCGATGTACGAATTCCTCGACCGTTTCGTGACCGTTGCCCTGCCCCGCGTGCGTGACTTCCGCGGTGTGTCGGGTCGTGCCTTCGATGGCCGCGGCAACTACAACATCGGTGTGAAAGAGCAGATCATTTTCCCCGAAATCGACTACGACAAGATCGACGCACTGCGTGGGCTGAACATCAGCATCACGACGACTGCGAAGACCGACGACGAAGCAAAGGCTCTGCTCGCCAGCTTCAAGTTCCCGTTCAGAAACTGAGGTTACCGTGGCTAAACTGGCACTGATCGAACGTGAAAAGAAGCGCGCCCGCCTGGTCGCGAAGTTCGCAGCAAAGCGCGAAGCGCTGAAGGCGATCGTCGAAGACCAAAGCAAGTCGGAAGAAGAGCGCTACGAAGCACGCCTTGAGCTGCAGCAACTGCCCCGCAACGCAAACCCGACCCGCCAGCGTAACCGCTGCGCGATCACGGGCCGTCCGCGTGGCACGTTCCGTAAATTCGGCCTCGCGCGTAACAAGATTCGTGAAATCGCATTCCGTGGCGAGATTCCTGGCCTGACCAAGGCGAGCTGGTAATAGGAGAAACGTAAATGAGCATGAGTGATCCTATCGCCGATATGCTGACTCGCATCCGCAACGCGCAGATGGTCGAGAAGGTATCGGTTGCGATGCCCTCGTCGAAGGTCAAGGTTGCAATCGCGCAAGTCCTGAAGGACGAAGGTTATATCGACGATTTCGCCGTCAAGGCGGAAGGTGCGAAGTCCGAACTGAATATCGCGCTGAAGTACTACGCAGGTCGCCCGGTCATCGAACGCCTCGAGCGCGTGTCGAAGCCTGGTCTGCGCGTGTACCGCGGCCGTAACGACATTCCGCAGGTCATGAACGGCCTGGGTGTGGCAATCGTGTCGACGCCGAAGGGCGTGATGACCGACCGCAAGGCGCGCGCTACCGGCGTCGGCGGCGAAGTCATCTGCTACGTTGCTTAAAGCCGAGGAGAGAGAAACATGTCTCGAGTAGGTAAGAGCCCGATCGCGCTGCAAGGCGCGGAAGTCAAGCTGGCTGACGGTGCGATCACCGTCAAGGGCCCGCTGGGCACCATCACGCAAGCGATCAATCCGCTCGTGAACGTGGCGAACAACGACGGCACGCTGAATCTGTCGCCGGTCGACGAAAGCCGCGAAGCAAACGCACTGTCGGGCACGATGCGCGCGATCATCGCGAATGCCGTGCACGGCGTGACCAAGGGTTTCGAGCGCAAGCTGACGCTGGTTGGCGTCGGTTATCGTGCGCAAGCGCAAGGCGACAAGCTGAACCTGTCGCTGGGTTTCTCGCACCCGGTGGTGCACCAGATGCCGGAAGGCGTCAAGGCTGAAACCCCGACGCAAACCGAAATCGTGATCAAGGGGATCAACAAGCAACAAGTCGGTCAAGTGGCTGCGGAAGTCCGCGGTTACCGTCCGCCGGAGCCGTACAAGGGCAAGGGCGTGCGCTATTCCGACGAGGTTGTGATCCTCAAAGAAACGAAGAAGAAGTAAGGGTGCGCAATCATGGATAAGACTCAATCTCGCCTGCGCCGCGCTCGCCAGACGCGTATCAAGATCGCTGAGCTGCAGGTCGCGCGTCTCGCCGTGCATCGCACGAACACGCACATCTACGCTCAAGTGTTCTCGCCCTGCGGCACCAAGGTGCTCGCCAGCGCGTCGACGCTCGAGGCAGAAGTGCGCGCTGAACTGGCCGACAAGTCGGGCAAGGGCGGCAACGTTAATGCCGCGACGCTGATCGGCAAGCGTATTGCCGAGAAGGCAAAGGCTGCCGGCATCGAATCCGTCGCCTTCGACCGCTCGGGCTTCCGCTACCACGGCCGCGTCAAGGCGCTGGCTGAGGCAGCTCGCGAAGCTGGGCTCAAGTTCTAAGGAAGGAATTCGTCATGGCAAAGATGCAAGCGAAAGTTCAGGCTGACGAGCGCGACGACGGCCTTCGCGAAAAGATGATTTCGGTCAATCGCGTGACCAAGGTCGTGAAGGGTGGCCGTATTCTCGGCTTCGCCGCACTGACCGTGGTTGGCGACGGCGATGGCCGCATCGGTATGGGCAAGGGCAAGGCGAAGGAAGTGCCGGTCGCTGTCCAGAAGGCAATGGAACAAGCTCGCCGCAACATGTTCAAGGTGCCGCTCAAGAACGGCACGCTGCAGCACGAAGTGCACGGCAAGCATGGCGCATCCGCTGTCCTCCTCGCTCCGGCGAAGGCAGGTACGGGCGTGATCGCCGGCGGCCCGATGCGCGCAGTGTTCGACGTGATGGGCGTTCAGAACGTCGTGGCGAAGAGCCACGGTTCGACGAACCCGTACAACCTCGTTCGCGCCACGCTGGACGGTCTGCGCAAGCAGTCGACCCCGGCAGACATCGCGGCGAAGCGCGGCAAGTCCGTCGAAGATATTTTGGGCTAAGCCCGGGTGGTCACCATGTCTGAAAAAACTGTCAAGGTTCAGCTCGTCAAGAGCCTGATCGGGACCCGCGAATCGCACCGTGCGACCGTGCGTGGCCTGGGCCTGCGCCGACTCAACTCGGTTAGCGAGCTGCAGGATACGCCGGCGGTCCGCGGCATGATCAACAAGGTCTCGTACCTCGTTAAGGTCATCGCGTAAGCGGCCCTACGGATCAAGGAGTTGATATGGAATTGAATAACCTGAAGCCGGCCGCTGGTGCAAAGCACGCCAAGCGTCGTGTCGGCCGCGGCATCGGTTCGGGCCTCGGCAAGACGGCTGGCCGTGGTCACAAGGGTCAGAAATCGCGTTCGGGCGGCTTCCACAAAGTCGGTTTCGAAGGCGGTCAGATGCCGCTGCAACGTCGTCTGCCGAAGCGCGGCTTCACGTCGCTGACGAAGGAATTCGTCGGTGAAGTGCGCCTGGGCGACCTCGAGAAGCTGCCGGTCGATGAAATCGATCTGCTCGCACTGAAGCAAGCCGGCCTGGTCGGCGAGCTGACGAAGAGCGCAAAGATCATCGCGACGGGCGAACTGAAGCGCAAGATCGTCGTGAAGGGTCTCGGCGCCACCAAGGGTGCGCGCGCTGCGATCGAAGCGGCTGGCGGTTCGTTCGCCGAGTGACACGCGTAGCGCGTCGTTACTTGCATTCATCGGAGAAGGTACTTGGCTAACAGCCCGAGTCTTGCAAAACCCGGTCGAAGCACGGCGAAATTCGGCGATCTGCGTCGGCGAGCGATGTTCCTGCTCCTGGCGCTGATCGTCTATCGCATCGGCGCGCACATCCCCGTGCCGGGCATCGATCCGGATCAACTGGCGAAGCTGTTCCAGAGCCAGGCGGGCGGCATCCTGGGCATGTTCAACATGTTCTCGGGTGGCGCGCTTTCCCGCTTCACGATCTTTGCGCTGGGGATCATGCCGTACATCTCGGCGTCGATCATCATGCAGTTGCTGGCGATCGTCTCGCCGCAACTCGAGGCGCTGAAGAAGGAAGGGCAGGCAGGGCAACGGAAGATCACGCAGTACACGCGGTATTTCACCGTGGTGCTCGCGACCTTCCAGGCGTTCGGTATCGCGGCTGCGCTGGAAAACCAGCCGGGCCTCGTGATCGACCCCGGCATGCTGTTCCGGCTGACGACGGTCGTGACGCTGGTTACCGGCACGATGTTCCTGATGTGGCTGGGTGAGCAGATCACCGAGCGTGGTCTGGGCAACGGCATCTCGATCATCATCTTCGGCGGGATCGCAGCAGGGTTCCCGAATGCCGTCGGTGGGCTGTTCGAGCTGGTGCGTACGGGTTCGATGAGCATCATTTCGGCGATCATCATCGTCGTTCTGATCGCCGCGGTGACTTACCTGGTCGTGTTCATCGAACGCGGTCAGCGCAAGATCCTCGTGAACTACGCGAAGCGCCAGGTCGGCAACAAGATCTACGGTGGCCAGTCGTCGCACTTGCCGCTGAAGCTGAACATGTCGGGCGTGATTCCGCCGATCTTCGCATCGTCGATCATCCTGTTCCCGGCCACGATTCTCGGCTGGTTCAGCACGGGTCAGCCGTCGGGAAGCTGGATCTCCAACACGTTGCATAACGTCGCGGAGGCGCTGAAGCCGGGCCAGCCGGTCTATGTGCTGCTGTACACGCTGGCGATCGTGTTTTTCTGCTTCTTCTACACCGCACTGGTGTTCAACAGCAGGGAAACCGCGGACAACCTGAAGAAGAGCGGCGCGTTTGTTCCGGGCATTCGTCCGGGCGACCAGACCGCACGATATATCGACCGCATCCTCACGCGTCTGACGCTGGCCGGTGCGATCTACATCGTCTTCGTGTGTCTGCTGCCGGAATTCCTGGTGCTGCGCTGGAACGTGCCGTTTTATTTTGGTGGAACGTCGCTGCTGATCATTGTCGTCGTCACGATGGACTTCATGGCGCAGGTGCAGTCGTACGTTATGTCGCAACAGTATGAGTCGCTGCTCAAGAAGGCAAACTTCAAGGGCGGCAACATCCCAATGCGTTAATCAAGGACTATGGCCAAAGACGATGTAATCCAGATGCAAGGTGAGGTGATCGAAAACCTCCCGAATGCGACCTTCCGCGTGAAGCTGGAAAACGGCCATGTCGTGTTGGGGCATATCTCCGGGAAGATGCGGATGCACTACATCCGCATCCTGCCGGGCGACAAGGTGACGGTTGAATTGACGCCTTACGATCTGTCTCGTGCGCGGATCGTGTTCCGGGCGAAGTGATTTGAAAAAAGGGTATTATCATGAAAGTGATGGCATCGGTTAAGCGCATTTGCCGCAATTGCAAGATCATCAAGCGCAAAGGCGTCGTTCGCGTGATCTGCAGCTCGGATCCGCGCCACAAGCAGCGCCAAGGCTGACCGCGCGTTTGTTTGCGCTTTTTGTTTGAGGAAAAACAATGGCTCGTATCGCAGGGGTTAACATCCCGAATCACCAGCATACCGAGATCGGCCTGACGGCAATCTTCGGTATCGGCCGCACGCGCTCGCGCAGCATCTGCACGGCAGCTGGCGTGGAATTCTCGAAGAAGGTCAAGGACCTGACCGACGCAGACCTCGAAAAGCTGCGTGAAGAAGTGGGCAAGTTCATCGTCGAAGGCGATCTGCGCCGTGAAGTGACGATGAACATCAAGCGCCTGATGGACCTCGGTTGCTACCGTGGCGTTCGTCATCGCAAGGGCCTGCCGATGCGCGGTCAGCGTACGCGTACGAACGCACGTACCCGCAAGGGTCCGCGTCGTGCAGCGCAAGCGCTGAAGAAGTAAGCGGAACTGACAGTTACAGGAAAACGTAATGGCTAAGGCTTCGAACACCGCGGCGCAACGCGTTCGCAAGAAGGTTAAGAAGAACGTCGCTGAAGGCGTGGTTCACGTTCACGCGTCGTTCAACAACACGATCATCACGATCACCGATCGCCAGGGCAATGCACTGGCATGGGCGACGTCGGGCGGCCAGGGCTTCAAGGGCTCGCGCAAGTCGACGCCGTTCGCTGCTCAGGTTGCTGCTGAGTCGGCCGGTCGCGTGGCGATGGAATATGGCGTGAAGAATCTGGAAGTGCGGATCAAGGGCCCGGGCCCGGGTCGTGAGTCGGCAGTGCGTGCACTGCATGGCCTCGGCATCAAGATCACCGCGATTTCGGACGTCACCCCGATTCCGCACAACGGCTGCCGTCCGCCGAAGCGCCGTCGTATCTAAGAATGCTGCTGGCACGTTCGTGCTGGCGCATTTGCCTGTCGCCGCGTAGCGTCGACGGGCGTTGCTTTTTTGATTGACTAAGCCCACCGTTCGCCCCAAAGGGCGCGAACTAGCGCGGATTCCGGTCCGCGTGACTGATTGATAAAGGAATGCAAAGTGGCACGTTATATCGGCCCTAAGGCCAAGCTGTCCCGCCGTGAAGGCACCGACCTGTTCCTGAAGAGCGCGCGCCGCTCGCTCGCCGACAAGTGCAAGCTCGACAGCAAGCCGGGTCAGCACGGCCGTACCTCGGGCGCACGTACGTCCGACTATGGTACGCAGCTGCGCGAAAAGCAGAAGGTCAAGCGTATTTACGGCGTCCTGGAGCGTCAGTTCCGCCGCTACTTCGCTGAAGCCGACCGCCGCAAGGGCAACACGGGTGAAAACCTGCTGCAACTGCTCGAGTCGCGTCTCGACAACGTCGTGTATCGCATGGGCTTCGGCTCGACCCGCGCTGAAGCGCGTCAGCTGGTGAGCCACAAGTCGATCACGGTGAACGGCGTCGTCGCGAACGTGCCGTCGCAGCAAGTGAAGGCGGGTGACGTCGTCGCGATCCGCGAAAAGGCGAAGAAGCAGGCGCGTATCGTCGAAGCGCTGTCGCTGGCCGAGCAAGGCGGCATGCCGAGCTGGGTTGCAGTCGATGCGAAGAAGTTCGAAGGCACGTTCAAGCAAATGCCGGAACGCGCTGAAATCGCAGGCGACATCAACGAAAGCCTGATCGTCGAATTGTATTCGCGTTAATCCGATTGACGGCCGAGGTACCCCGATTGCGTTATGCAAGGAGGGGCCTCGGCTGTTTATTTTCTGGTTGTTACCGGTCAGCCTTATCGGTGTAACGAGCCGAGGGTATTGAAAAGGAAAGCCCATGCAAACCAGTTTGCTGAAACCCAAGATCATCGCCGTGGAATCGCTGGGCGAGAACCACGCGAGGGTGGTCATGGAACCGTTCGAACGCGGTTACGGCCACACCTTGGGCAATGCGCTTCGCCGCGTGCTGCTGTCGTCGATGGTTGGCTACGCGCCGACCGAAGTCACGATCGCTGGCGTGGTGCACGAGTATTCGACGCTTGACGGCGTGCAAGAGGACGTCGTCAACCTGCTGCTGAACCTGAAGGGTGTGGTGTTCAAGCTGCACAACCGTGACGAAGTGACGGTGACCCTGCGCAAGGAAGGCGAAGGCGTCGTCACGGCCGGCGATATCGAGCTGGCGCACGATTGCGAAGTCATCAACCCGAATCACGTGATCGCACACCTGTCGAAGGGCGGCAAGCTCGACGTTCAGATCAAGATCGAAAAGGGTCGCGGCTATGTGCCCGGCAACGTCCGTCGCTACGGCGAAGACACGGCCAAGATCATCGGCCGCATCGTCCTCGACGCATCGTTCTCGCCGGTTCGCCGCGTGAGCTACGCCGTTGAAAGCGCACGTGTCGAGCAGCGTACCGACCTCGACAAGCTCGTGATGAACATCGAGACGAGCGGCGTGATCACCCCGGAAGAGGCGATCCGTCAATCGGCCCGCATCCTGGTCGACCAGCTGTCCGTGTTCGCGGCACTGGAAGGCACGGAAACGGCTGCCGAGGCACCGTCGCGCGCACCGCAGATCGATCCGATCCTGCTGCGTCCGGTGGACGATCTCGAGCTGACGGTTCGTTCGGCGAACTGCCTGAAGGCCGAGAACATCTACTACATCGGCGACCTGATCCAGCGCACGGAAAACGAGCTGCTGAAGACGCCGAACCTCGGTCGCAAGTCGCTCAACGAGATCAAGGAAGTGCTCGCTTCGCGCGGTCTCACGCTGGGCATGAAGCTCGAAAACTGGCCGCCGGCCGGTCTCGACAAGTAAGCCCGGCTGTAGCAGTAGTTGGCAAAGATGCGGATTTTCCTTTAAAATCCGCATCTTGCTTTTTTCTCTACCGGCCCGTGCACCCCAGAGGTGCGATAGAAGAGCTGGATCAAAACTTTGAATCAAGGAAACTGAAATGCGCCATCGTCATGGTCTGCGGAAACTGAACCGCACGAGCAGCCACCGTCTGGCTATGCTCCGTAACATGTCCAACTCGCTGATCGAGCACGAAGTCATCAAGACGACGCTGCCGAAGGCGAAGGAACTCCGTAAAGTCGTCGAGCCGCTGATCACGCTCGGCAAGAAGCCGTCGCTGGCAAACCGTCGCCTGGCGTTCAACCGCCTGCGCGATCGTGACTCGGTGGCGAAGCTGTTCGACGTGCTCGGTCCGCGTTTCGCGAACCGTCCGGGCGGCTACCTGCGCGTGCTGAAGTTCGGCTTCCGCGTCGGTGACAACGCACCGATGGCACTGGTCGAGCTGCTCGATCGTCCGGAAGTCGACGAAACGGAAAACGTGCAAGAAGCCGAGTAAGCTTCCGGTACGCAGCAGGATCCGAAAGGGCCGAGCAATTGCTTGGCCCTTTTTGTTTTTGGCGGCGCCTCGGCTGCGATCGATTGTCGCAGGCCGGTGCCGGCAGCGTCGCGCGGGCTGCGCTACGATATGCAGTTATCGGCGCGGGCCCTCGATGGTGATTCGTGGCGGCGGAAGCCGGTAAAGGCCAGTCAGGAGGGCGCGTATGGTGGTGGTATTGATGCTGACGACGGTGCCGGATGCGGCGACGGCCGCGGCGCTCGCTGACGGCGCGCTCGACGCGCGGCTTGCCGCGTGCGTGTCGGAGCTCGGTGCGATCAAGTCGCGCTATCACTGGCAGGGCAAGGTCGAGACGGCCGACGAGATCCAGTTGCTGTTCAAGACGAGCCCCGTCCGCTCGCTCGAACTGGAGCGATTTATTCTCGCGCATCATCCGTACGAGACGCCGGAAATCGTCTCGTGGCAGGCGACGGCTACGGCCGCGTACGGCCAATGGGTGACCAGCGAAACTCAACGTCTATTTCATGTTTAACGGTATGGCGCTTTCCGTGCGCGTGCGCGCGCTGCGGTTTCTCGCAGTCCTGATGTCGTTCATGTTCGTGCTGGGCGGCCTGTCGGTCGCGCGCGCGGCCGACGATTTTCTCGATCCGTCGGTCGCATTCAAGTTCAGCGCGAGCGAATCGCCGGGGCAGGTGGACGTCCGTTTCAAGGTTGCCAGCGGCTATTACCTGTACCGCGAGCGGTTCGCGTTCGCGGTGAAGGGCGGCCAGGCGACGCTCGGCGATCCGCAATTCCCGGCCGGCCACGTGAAGTTCGACCAGACGTTCCAGAAGGAAGTCGAGACCTATCGCGACGAGGTCGTGATTCATGTTCCGGTCAAGCAGGCGGCGGGGCCGTTCGAGCTCGCGGTGACGTCGCAAGGATGCGCCGACGAAGGAATCTGCTATCCGCCTGCGGAGCACGTCGTGAAGGTCGACGGCGCAGCGCTGGGCGCGGCCGCGCCGGTCGATCGCACGGCGGCTTCGGGCAACTGGTTCGACAAGGTCACGAGCGCGGATTTCGCGCAGTCGCTGCTCGAGGGGCACGGTTTCTTCACCATCGTCGCACTGTATTTCGTCGCCGGCGTCGTGCTGAGTCTCCTGCCCTGCTCGTATCCGATGATTCCGATCGTGTCCGCGATCATCATCGGCCAGGGCACGCGCGCGACGCACACACGCGGTTTCGCGCTGTCGCTGACGTACGTGGTCGGCATGGCGCTCGTCTATACGGTGCTGGGCATCGCGGCGGCGCTGGTCGGCCAGAGCCTGGGCGCATGGCTGCAGAACCCGTGGGTGCTCGGTGCATTCGGCGTGCTGCTCACCGCATTCGCCGTATCGCTGATTTCCGGCAAGGACATCGCGCTGCCCGAGCGCTGGCAGAACGGCGCGGCGGAAGCCTCGAGCGCGCGCCGGGGCGGTCACTTCGTCGCGGTCGCCGCGATGGGGGCGTTGTCGGCGCTGGTCGTCGGCGCATGCATGACGGCGCCGCTGTTTGCGGTGCTCGCGTTCATCGCGCACACCGGCAATGCGCTGCTCGGCGGCGCTGCGCTGTTCGCCATGGGGTTGGGGCTCGGCGTGCCGCTGCTCGTCGTCGGCATCGGTGCCGGTACGGTACTGCCGCGCGCGGGCGCCTGGATGGACGGCGTGAAGGTGTTCTTCGGCATCGTGCTGCTTGCCGCCGCGCTGTGGATCGTGTGGCCGGTGCTCGCGGGCGCTCTGAAGATGGTGCTCGCCGCATTGTGGCTGCTCGTCGCGGCTGCGGCGCTCGGCCTGTTTACGCCGCATGCCGGCGCCGCATCGATCTGGCGCCGTCTCGGTCGCGGCCTCGGTGCTGCGCTTGCGATCTGGGCTGCAACGCTGCTCGTCGGTCTTGCGGCGGGCTCCAACGACCCCGTGAAGCCGCTGGCCGTGCTCGCGGCGCGCACGGTTGCGTCGGGCGATGCGTCGGCAGCCGGTGCGGCGACCGGAGGGCAGGGGCCCGCGTTCGCGTCGGTGCGCTCCAGTCGCGAGCTCGACGCGCTGCTGAAGACGTCGGGCCAGCCCGTGATGCTCGACTTCTACGCCGACTGGTGCGTGAGCTGCAAGGAGATGGAGCATCTGACGTTCACCGATTCGCGCGTGCAGGCGCGGCTCGCGCAGCTTCACCTGGTGCGTGCCGACGTCACCGCGAACAGTCCGGACGACCAGGCGCTGCTCAAGCGCTTCAACCTGTTCGGGCCGCCGGGCATCATCTTCTTCGATCGCAACGGCAACGAAATCGGCCGTGTGGTCGGTTATCAGGCGGCCGAGACGTTCCTGCGCAGCCTCGATCGCGCGGCGGTACCGACGGTGTAACGCGCGCTGGTCGGCGCACGGGCGGCCAGCTGCGCCGGCCGGACGATGCAAAAAAACGGCGGGACACCGAAGTGTCCCGCCGTTTTTCCTTGTGCCGGCCGGCGCGCGGCTCAGCGCTGCGCTTTCAGCAGACGCGCGGCATCGAGCGCGAAGTACGTGAGCACGCCGTCGGCGCCAGCGCGCTTGAATGCGAGCAGCGATTCGAGCACGACTTTGTCGTGATCGAGCCAGCCGTTCATCGCGGCGGCCTTCAGCATCGCGTATTCGCCGCTCACCTGGTACACGTAGGTCGGGAAGCGGAACTCGTCCTTCACGCGGCGCACGATGTCGAGATACGGCATGCCGGGCTTGACCATCACCATGTCAGCGCCTTCGTCGATGTCGAGGCGCACTTCGCGCAGCGCTTCGTCGCTGTTCGCCGGATCCATCTGGTAGGTCATCTTGTTGCCCTTGCCCAGATTGGACGCCGAGCCGACCGCATCGCGGAACGGGCCGTAGAACGCCGACGCGAATTTGGCCGAATAGGCCATGATGCGCGTATGGATGTGACCGTCGCTTTCCAGCATTTCACGGACCGCGCCGATGCGGCCGTCCATCATGTCCGACGGCGCGACGATGTCGACGCCGGCTTCGGCCTGCGCACGCGCCTGGTCGACCAGGATCTCGATCGTGTCGTCGTTGATCACGTAGCCGTTCTCGTCGAGCACACCGTCCTGGCCGTGGCTCGTGTACGGGTCGAGCGCGACGTCGGTCAGCACGCCGAGTTCGGGGAAGCGCTTCTTCAGCTCGCGCACCGCGCGCGGGATCAGGCCTTCCGGATTGGCCGCTTCGCGGCCGTCAGGCGTCTTCAGCGACGGCTCGATGGCCGGGAACAGCGACAGCACGGGCACGCCGAGTTCGACGCACTGCTCGGCGACATGCATCAGCAGATCGACCGACACGCGCTCGACGCCGGGCATCGACGGGACGCTCTGGCGTTCGTTGGTGCCGTCGACGACGAACACCGGATAGATCAGGTCGTCGGTGGTCAGGCGGTTTTCGCGCATCAGGCGCCGGGAGAAGTCGTCGCGGCGCATCCGGCGCGGACGGTGAAGCGGATGGAAGCTCATGGCGATTGGGCAGAAATCAGGGTAGTAAGAACCTTACGGGACCCTTAGGTCATTTTCGAGAGCGTTGGTATATGATAGCGATCGAGCGGCACGCGTCGCGTGCAGCTCCCCGCTTCTCCTCCCTGAGCGGGTGCCTGTCGTTATTCGATTAGGCTGTTTGACCCGCCGTTCAACGGCGGGTTTTTTTATGAGCCGGCCGAATCCGCAGGTGCCGTCAGGTGCGCACGGCCGGTCCCGGCCGCGCGTTGCCCGCTCATTGTGCTACAGGCTCGCTTTTTTCGTCGGCGACGGACGGCCGCACCCAGCTCTCGATCAGTTCATGGGCCTCGTCGAGCCCCGTGCGCTTCAGCGCCGAGAACAGCTGGACCGTCAGCTTGCCCTTCACGCCCTGGTCACGGTACGCGTCGAGTCCCTTCTGCGTGTTGCGCAGCGCGTTGATGCTTTCCTGCCGCGTCAATTTGTCGCACTTCGTCAGCAGCGTGTGGATCGGCTTGCCGGTCGGCGCGAACCACTCGATCATCCGGCGATCGAGGTCGGTCAACGGGCGGCGCGAATCCATCATCAGGATTAGGCCGCACAGCTGCGAACGCGTCGCGAGGTAGGACGACAGCAGCATTTCCCAGTGGGCCTTCGCGGCCCCCGGCACTTCCGCGTAGCCGTAGCCGGGCAGGTCGACGAGGTTCGCGACGGGCTCGGCGGCCGGGCCGACGGAGAAGTAGTTGATGTGCTGGGTGCGGCCGGGCGTCTTCGACGCGAAGGCGAGCCGCTTCTGGTTGCACAGCACGTTGATCGCCGTCGATTTGCCGGCATTCGAGCGGCCCGCGAACGCGATTTCCGGTTGTACCGTCGGCGGCAGGTCGCGCAGATGGTTGACGGTCGTGTAGAAGCGGGCTTGGTGGAGCAAAAAGGCCATGGGGAAACCGGTGGGACGGGGCGGCGCGAGCCGCTTGGTGGAGGCGGGGTAGCCCCGATAGGCGCGGGAGCTTTCAGCGCGATATTGTACAATACGGCGGTTTTGCCAAAGGGCTGCGGGCGCCTGCCTCGCGCTTTTATGCAGCTTCTGCGGTAGACTGGTCGACGTCGTTTTTTGCAGAACCTCAAATTCCCACAAGACGAAACAGGGTGTGCGAATGAATCGACTGTGCAAGTCTCTGATGGTGCTTCAGGTTGCAGCAGGGTTCGTAGGTTTCGTAGCGGAGGCAAATGCGGCGGATGCGGCAAAGCCGGATCTGGACCGCGGCAAGGCGATTGCCGGGCAAGTTTGCGCGTCGTGTCACGGCGCGGACGGCAACAGCGCGTCGGGCAGTTTCCCGAAGCTGGCCGGCCAGCATCCCGACTATCTGGTCAAGCAGTTGAACGACTTCAAGGCCCAGCCGGGCGCGAAGGGGCCGGCGCGGACCAATCCGGTGATGGTCGGGTTCGCGAGCGCGTTGAGCGCGGACGACATGCGCAACGTCGCTGCGTATTACGGATCGCAGACGACGAAGCTCGGCACCGCACGCGACGCAGCGACCGTGCCGATCGGCCAGAAGATCTATCGCGGCGGCATCGCGGAAAAGGGTGTACCCGCCTGCGCGAGCTGCCACGGGCCGACGGGCCAGGGGATTCCGGTCCAGTATCCGCGTCTGTCGGGGCAATGGGCCGATTACACGGTTGCCCAGTTGACCGCGTTCCAGCAGGGTGTCGGCGCGCGCAACAACAACGAGGCGATGCATCAGATCGCAGCGCGTCTGTCGGACAACGAGATCAAGGCCGTCGCGGATTACATCGCGGGCCTGCGTTGACCGGACGGTCGCGAATGGAATGACCGGGCGCCCGAAGGGCGGCCGGCGTCAGAACAAGAAAAAGGGTGGGGCGCCGCGTGATTGCGGTTGCCTCGCCCTTTTTTGTCGGCATTCGCCGGGTCGTCCCCAGCGTGCTGACCGCCCCCTCGGGGGCAGCGAACATAGTGAGCGTAGGGGCTGTTTCCCCTTAGTCGGAGTTTGAATGAGCGTTACCACGTCGGGGTTGCAGTCGAAGTCGGGTCAAAGTGCGTCCAGGCGCGCGATCGAGCTGCTGAGCTCGATGCGCTTCGCGATCGCGCTGCTGGTAGTGCTGTCGATCGCGAGCATCGTCGGCACGGTCCTGACGCAGGACGACCCGTATCCGAACTACGTGAACCAGTTCGGGCCGTTCTGGGCGGACATCTTCCGCTCGCTGGGCCTGTACAACGTGTACAGCGCCTGGTGGTTCATGCTGATCCTGATCTTCCTCGTCGTGTCGATCTCGCTGTGCGTGATCCGCAATGCGCCGAAGATGCTTGCCGATGCGAAGAGCTGGAAGGACAAGGTCCGCGAAGGCAGCCTGCGCGCGTTCCACCACAAGGCCGAATACTCGGCGTCCGGCACGCGCGCGACCGTCGCGGCCACGCTCGCCACGTTCGTCACCAAGGCCGGCTACAAGCACGTCGTGCGTGAAACCGACGGCGCGACGCTGATTTCCGCGAAGCGCGGCGCGCTGACGAAGTGGGGCTACATCTCCGCGCACCTTGCGATCGTCGTGATCTGTATCGGCGGCCTGCTGGACAGCAACCTGCCGATCAAATTCCAGATGTGGATGTTCGGCAAGAGCACGGTCAACACGAGCGCGACGATCAGCGAAATCTCGCCCGACCACCGGCTGTCCGTGTCGAACCCGACGTTCCGCGGCTACGCGTGGGTGCCGGAAGGCCAGTTCGTGTCGACCGCGATCCTGAACCAGCCGAGCGGCTCGCTGATCCAGGACCTGCCGTTCTCGATCCAGCTCAACAAGTTCATCGTCGACTACTACACGACCGGGATGCCGAAGCTGTTCGCGAGCGACATCGTCGTGATCGATCGCGAGACGGGCCAGAAGATCCCCGCGCGCGTCGAGGTCAACAAGCCGTTCACGTACAAGGGCGTGTCGATCTACCAGTCGAGCTTCCAGGACGGCGGCTCGCAGATGGAGATGACGGCCTACCCGATGACGGGCGGCAACGCGAAGACCTTCGCGGTGAAGGGCACGATCGGCAGCACGGCGCCGCTGCAGATGCCGGGCAGCGACGGCGACACGATCGAGTTCTCCGACTTCCGCGCGATCAACGTCGAGAACATGGCCGACGCGAACGGCAAGCCGGACGTGCGCGGCGTCGCGAAGACGGCGTCGCTGAAGGAAGCGTTCGACGAGCGGCTCGGTTCGGGCGCGAAGACGTCGAAGCCGGTGCAGCTCCACAACATCGGCCCGTCGGTGCAGTACAAGATTCGCGGCAAGGACGGCCAGGCGCGCGAATTCAACAACTACATGCTGCCGGTCGACATGGGCGGCACGCGCGTGTTCCTCGCCGGCGTGCGCGCGAGCCCGAACGATCCGTTCCGCTACATGCGGATTCCGGCCGACAGCCAGGATTCGATCGGTGAATGGATGCGCCTGCGCGCCGCGCTCGAGGATCCGGCCGTGCGTGCCGACGCCGCCGCGCGCTTCGCGCAGCGTTCGCTGCCGACGACCGAAGCGTCGCTGCGTGGCCGCCTGCAGGACAGCGCGTTCAAGGTGCTGACCCTTTTTGCGGCGAGCGACGACAGCATCGGCCGCGGCGCCGACGGCCAGCCGGTCGGCGGCTTCCAGGCGGTGGCGACCTTCATCGATCGTTCGGTGCCGAAGGCCGAGCAGGAGAAGGCGGCGAGCCTGCTGCTGCGCATGCTCGAGGGTTCGATGTGGGAGGTCTGGCAGATCGCGCGCGAGCGCGCCGGCGAGCCGGCTGCCCAACAGGGCGCCGACACGATCCGCTTCGTGCAGAACGCGATCAATGCGCTATCGGACAGCTTCTTGTATGGATCGCCGGTCTATTTGCAGCTTGACTCCTTCAAGCAGGTGCAAGCTTCGGTATTTCAGTTGACGCGCGCACCCGGCAAGAATCTGGTGTATCTTGGCAGCCTGCTGCTGGTCGCCGGCATCTTCTCGATGTTCTACGTGCGCGAGCGGCGCCTCTGGTTCTGGCTCAAGGATGCCGGTTCGGGCGTCGATGTGGTGATGGCGATGTCCACGGCCCGCAAGACCTTCGATTTCGAGAAAGAATTCGTGCAGACGCGCGACGCGGCCGGCGCCGCCTTGCGCGCCGCACCGCGCGACGCCGCGCCCGCCGGTGCGGCAGCGACTGCCCGTCCGCCTGCCGGCGGCGATTCCGAGAATTCCACCCGGTAACATCATGGATCTCACGCAAGTTTCCTCTTCCCGTTCGGGGCCGGTCCAGGCCCCGAATCCGGCGCCGTTGTTCGACGACCGTCCGTTCCTCGCACGCCTGTCGGTCATCGACTGGCTGTTCGCACTGGCACTCGTGGTCGGCGCGGGCTATGCGTTCGTGCATTACAACGAACACATGAATTACTACGACAAGGCGGTGATGATCGGCACCGTGCCGGCGCTCGTCGTGCTCGGCTGGCGCTGGAAGCCCGCGCGGCTGATGATGGCGTCGATCGCCGTGCTGTCGCTGCTGTCGATCCAGATCTACCAGGGCGATCTCGCGCGCGCCGATGCGGCGTTCTTCCTCAAATACTTCCTGTCGAGCCAGTCCGCGATCCTGTGGATGAGCGCGCTGTTCGTGCTCGCGACGATCTTCTACTGGATCGGTCTGCTCGCGCGCTCGGAGTCGGGCGCCGCGATCGGCCAGAAGCTCACGTGGGTCGCCGTGCTGATGGGCTTCACCGGCCTGATGGTGCGCTGGTACGAGTCCTACCTGATCGGCGCCGACGTCGGGCATATCCCGGTGTCGAACCTGTACGAAGTGTTCGTGCTGTTCAGCCTGATCACCGCGCTGCTCTACCTGTATTACGAAGGCCACTACGGCACGCGCGCGCTCGGCGCGTTCGTGCTGCTGGTCATCAGCGCGGCCGTCGGCTTCCTGATGTGGTACTCGGTCGCGCGCGACGCGCAGCAGATCCAGCCGCTCGTGCCGGCGCTGCAGAGCTGGTGGATGAAGATCCACGTGCCGGCGAACTTCATCGGCTACGGCAGCTTCGCGCTGTCGGCGATGGTGTCGGTCGCGTACCTGATGAAGGAGCGCGGCGTGCTCGCCGATCGCCTGCCGACGCTCGAGGTGCTTGACGACGTGATGTACAAGTCGATCGCGGTCGGCTTCGCGTTCTTCACGATCGCGACGATTCTCGGCGCGCTGTGGGCCGCCGAAGCATGGGGCGGCTACTGGAGCTGGGACCCGAAGGAAACCTGGGCGCTGATCGTGTGGCTCAACTACGCGGCCTGGCTGCACATGCGCCTGATGAAGGGCCTGCGCGGCGCCGTTGCCGCCTGGTGGGCGCTCACCGGCCTGCTCGTGACGACGTTCGCGTTCCTCGGCGTCAACATGTTCCTGTCCGGGCTGCACAGCTACGGCAAGCTGTAAGATTTCCGACGCGGGTCCGACAAAAGACCGCCGGCGCACTGCGTGCCCGGCGGTTTTCTTTTGTAACGGGCGGGCGGTCCGGGCGTCGAACGGCGCAGGATGGGTCGGGTCGAACGCTCATGAAGCGTGCGCGCCGCGCATGCAGGAGGAGCAGCACGATGTGGATCAAACACCCTTTGCGTACCGTACTGACCGGCGGTGACATCGCGCAGAGCCAGATTACGCCGCGCGCGGTGTTCGAGAACCGGCGGCGCGTCTTGCAGGCCGCCGGCCTGGCGGCGGCGGGCGGATTGTTCGGCGGCAGCGGCGCGGCGTTCGCCGCCTATGCGTCGCCCGACGCGCGGGCCGCGAAGCTCGCGGCGAAAACCAACCCGAAGTTCGTCGCGGCCGACCAGGTGACGCCGTTCAAGGACATCACGTCCTACAACAACTTCTACGAGTTCGGCACCGACAAGGGCGACCCGGCGCAAAACGCCGGCACGTTGCGGCCGCGCCCGTGGCGCGTGAGCGTCGAAGGCGAGGTGCTGCACCCGAAGGTGTTCGATCTCGACGAACTGCTGAAGCTCGCGCCGCTCGAAGAGCGCGTGTACCGGCTGCGTTGCGTCGAAGGCTGGTCGATGGTGGTCCCGTGGATCGGCGTGCCGCTGTCCGAGCTGATCAAGCGCGTGCAGCCGACCGGCAACGCGAAGTACGTGCAGTTCGTCACGCTGGCCGATCCGTCGCAGATGCCGGGGCTGTCGACGCCGGTGCTCGACTGGCCGTACTCGGAAGGGCTGCGGATGGACGAGGCGATGAATCCGCTGACGCTGCTGACGATGGGCGTGTACGGCCAGGTGTTGCCGAACCAGAACGGCGCGCCGGTGCGGATCGTCGTGCCGTGGAAGTACGGCTTCAAGAGTGCGAAGTCGCTCGTGAAGATCCGCTTCGTCGACAAGCAGCCGAAAACGAGCTGGAACACGTACGCGTCGAACGAATACGGCTTCTATTCGAACGTGAACCCGAGCGTCGATCACCCGCGCTGGAGCCAGGCGACCGAGCGCCGGATCGGTGAGGACGGCTTCTTCACGCCGAAGCGCAAGACGCTGATGTTCAACGGCTACGGCGATCTCGTCGCGTCGATGTATCAGGGCATGGACCTGAAGAAGAACTTCTGAGTGCGCCGGTGAGAAACGACATGCCTCCTTCGACGCTGACGCCCGCGCGCGCGTCCGGCACGCGCACGGCTGCCGCCGGCAGTTCCCGGGGCGGCGCAGCGCGTGCTGCCGCGCCGCGCTGGCTTGCCCCCGCCAAGGTACTGGTTTTCGCGGCCGGACTCTATCCGCTCGCCCGTCTCGTGCTGTTCGGGCTGACCGACCGGCTCGGCGCGAACCCGATCGAATTCATCACGCGCTCGACGGGCCTCTGGACGCTGGTGATGCTCTGCCTCACGCTCGGCGTCACACCCCTTCGGCGCGTGACGGGCGTTTCAGCGTTGCTGCGCTTTCGCCGGATGATCGGCCTGTTCGCGTTCTTTTACGCGACGCTGCATTTCACGACGTATCTGTGGTTCGACAAGTGGTTCGACGTGCTCGCGATCCTGAAGGACGTCGGCAAGCGTCCGTTCATCACGGTCGGCTTCGCCGCGTTCGTGCTGCTGATTCCGCTGGCCGCGACCTCGCCGCGCGCGATGGTGCGCCGGCTCGGCCGTCACTGGGCGACGCTGCATCGCGCGATCTATGCGATCGCGCTGTTCGGCGTGCTGCATTTCTGGTGGATGAGGGCCGGCAAGCACAATCTCGCGCAGCCGAAGCTCTACGCGGTGATCGTTGCGGTGCTGCTCGGCTGGCGCCTGCTCGAATGGGGCTGGCGGCGCATCCGCGCGTGACGAGGCGGGCTCGGAAAAACAAAAGGCGATGACGGTCAGTCATCGCCTTGGTCGCGAAGGAAGCCGCGCGAGCGGCGGCGCGCGCTTACTGCGTGGCGGCCGGGCCGGATGCCGGCGTCGCGGCCTTCGATGCATCGCTCGACAGCTCCGGTGACAGCGTGAGCGGCGTGCCGGAAGAATCGGGAATGCTGTCGGACGACGCGTTTTCATCGGTCGGCGTGACGTCGGACGGCGCCGTGTCCTGCTGCTGGATGGGCTTCGCCGGCAACGGAGGCACGGTGGGCAGATAGAGCGGACCGCGTTGACCGCAGCCGGCAAGAATCGCCAAAGCCGCTACAATCGCGCTCATCCGGAAAACGACTCGCATGATCGTCCCTGAACAATTTAACCGATAGAGTTTAGCATGTCCGATACTGAATACCTGGCCCGTGCCGAGGCCGTGCTGGCGGCCGTCGAGCGTACCGTGGATGCCGCGAACGACGGCGATCACGACATCGATCTGGAGCGCAACGGCAGCGTGCTGACGCTGACGTTCGAGAACGGCTCGAAGATCATCGTCAACCTCCAGCCGCCGATGAAGGAGCTGTGGATCGCCGCGAAGGCGGGCGGGTTCCATTACCGTTTCGTGGACGGCGAATGGCGCGATACGCGCACCGGCACCGAGTTCTTCGCGGCGCTCACCGAGTACGCGACGCAGCAGGCCGGCCTGCCGATCACGTTCGGCGCGTAACGCGCCCGGCGCTTGCCTGGCCGGGCGGCCGATACGCCGGATCGAAGCACAAGGAAAAAGCGCCCCGCGGGGCGCTTTTTTCATGCCCGGGCCGTTCGTATCAGTGGCCGCGGAACAGGTTCATGATGTCCTGCTTCTCCTGTTCGTCGACATGCGGCACCGCTTCGTCGGTGCTCTGCACCGCCGGCGCCTGCGGCACGCCGACCGTCGACACGAAGCCGTGCCCCGGCGTGAAGTCGGTGAAGTACAACTCGCTGCCGAGCGCCTGGACGTCGTCCGGCATCGTGGGCTTGAACTCCGGCACGCCCTTCAGCGCCGCGCCCATGTAGTCGATCCAGACCGGCAGCGACAGGCCGCCTCCGGTTTCGCGATCGCCGAGGCTGCGCGGGTTGTCGTAACCGATCCACGCGATCGCCGCGAGCGTGTGCTGGTAGCCGGCGAACCACGCGTCGTGCGAGTCGTTCGTCGTGCCGGTCTTGCCTGCGAGGTCGGTGCGCTTCAGCACGTTGGTGCGCGCGCCCGTGCCGCGCTGCGCGACGCTCTGCAGCAGGCTGTTCATCACGTATGCGTTGCGCGCGTCGATCGCGCGCGGCGCATTCTGCTCGGCGATGAGCGGCTGCGCGCGGGCGACGACAGCGCCGTTCGGATCGGTCACTTCGGCGATCAGGTACGGATTCACGCGGAAGCCGCCGTTCGCGAACACCGAGTACGCGCCGGCCATCTGCAGCGGCGTGACCTGGCCCGCGCCGAGCGCCATCGGCAGGTAGGCCGGATGACGGTCGGCGTCGAAGCCGAAGCGCGTGATGTACTGCTGCGCGTACTTCGTGCCGATGTGGTTCAGGATCCGGATCGACACGAGGTTGCGCGAGCGCTGCAGCGCGGTGCGCATCGACATCGGGCCTTCGAAACCGCCGCCGTAGTTCTTCGGTTCCCACGGCTGGCCGCCGGTTTCCGCGGCGCTGAAATACAGCGGGCCGTCGTTGATCACCGTGGCCGGCCCGAGGCCCTTGTCGAGCGACGCCGAGTAGATGAACGGCTTGAACGACGAACCCGGTTGCCGCCACGCCTGCGTGACGTGGTTGAACTTGTTCTTGTTGTAGTCGAAGCCGCCGACCAGCGAGCGGATCGCGCCGTCCTGCGGAACGATCGAGATGAACGCGCCTTCGACCTGCGGCAACTGCGTGATCGACCACTTCCCGGCGTCGTTCTTCACGACCCGGACGATCGCGCCCGGGCGGATGCGGCGGTTCGGCTGCGCGCCGGCCGACAGCGCGCCCGACGCGAAGCGCAGGTTGTCGCCTTCGATCGTCGCGCTGCTGCCGTCGATGAAGGCGATGGTGATCTGGCGCGGGGTGGCCGCGGTGACGACCGCCGCGATCAGCTCGCCGTTGTCGGGGTGTTCGAGCAGCGCATCGTCGATCGCCTGCTCGCGATCGTCGGCGCCGGCCGGCAATTCGATGAAGCCTTCCGGCCCGCGATAGCCGTGGCGGCGCTCGTAATCCATGATGCCCTTGCGCAGCGAGGTGTAGGCAACCTGCTGGTCGGCGGAATCGATCGTCGTGACGACGTTGAAGCCGCGCGTATAGGTTTCCTCGCGGTACTGCGCGTACATCATTTGTCGGACCATTTCCGCGACGTACTCGGCGTGCACGCTGAACTCGCGGCCGGCACCCTTGACGGCGAGCGGCTGCGCGACGGCTTGGTCGTACTGCTCGCGCGTGATGAAGTTCAGCTCGAGCATCCGCTGCAGGATGTATTCCTGGCGCACCTTCGCGCGCTTCGGATTGACGACCGGGTTGTACGCGGACGGCGCTTTCGGCAGCCCCGCGAGCATCGCCGCTTCGGCGAGCGTGATGTCCTTCAGGTCCTTGCCGAAATAGACCCGTGCGGCGCTCGCGAAGCCGTACGCACGCTGGCCGAGATAGATCTGATTCATGTAGACCTCGAGAATCTGATCCTTCGTCAGCGCGCGCTCGATCCGGTAGGCCAGCAGCATTTCGTAGATCTTGCGCGTGTAGGTCTTTTCGCTCGACAGGAAGAAGTTGCGCGCGACCTGCATCGTGATCGTGCTCGCGCCCTGCGACGCATGGCCATTCGTCAGTGCGACGAAGCCGGCGCGGGCGATGCCGGTGAGGTCGACGCCGCCGTGATCGTAGAAGCGTGCGTCCTCGATCGCGAGGATCGCCTTCTTGAGCGAGTCGGGCACGTCCTTGAAATGGACGATGTCGCGGCGTTCCTCGCCGAATTCGCCGATCAGCACGTGATCGGACGTATAGATGCGCAGCGGTACCTTCGGACGATAGTCGGTCAGCGCGTCGAGCGACGGCATGTTCGGCCACGCGACGACGAGCGCGTAGCCGAGCACGAGGCCGCCGGCCACGACGAGGGCCACGCACATCGCGGCGAGGCCGATCAGGACTTTCAGCCACCAGGACCGCTTCTTCGGCTCGGGCGCGGGAGGCGGGGACGTAGGAGACGTGGATTGCATAGGCATACCGGAAAACAGTCCCGCGATTATAGCTGCCCGGTAAGACCGGTCCTGACGCGGGGGGCGGCGGCCGGAAACCGGCTGATCGCGGTGCCGCCGGCATAGTGTCCGCGAGGTCGCCCCGTGCCACAACTGGCCGTCCGGCCGACTGTCGGGCACACGCGCCGCTTTGCAGAATCAGGCCTCGGAAACGCGGCGTGGGCCGCAACGATCGCGGGAGGCTGGGATGACAGGACGATGGGCGGCGCGGTTCGCGCCGGGCAGGCACCGTTCGACGGGCATCGACGTCGGGGCGGACGAGGTGAGGGTGGCCGTGCTGAGCCGGCGCGGGCGGGCCGTGGAGGTGCGGGTCGAAGGACTCGAGCGGGAGCCGGTCGGATTGCAGGACGGGCCGGAGGAGGCGCGCTGGGCCGCGGTCGCACGCGCGTTGGCGGCGGCCGTGTCGCGATTGTCGGCGGCGGGCGTGCGCTGCGACACGCGCGGCGTGATGGCGCTGCGCGACGACGAAATGCGGACCGCGACGCTCGATCTGGCCGGGCGCGACGACGTCGCGGACGCCGCCCGGCAGGCCGCTGAACGGATCTCGGGGCTGCCGCCGCACAGCCTCGCGTTCGACTGGCGGCAGGACGACGGCGCGTGCCCGGGCGAGATCGAGGTCGCCGTGGCGCCGCAGGCATTGCTCGAACGGCGGATCGACGTCGCCGCGCAGGCCGGCGTCGACCTGACGGCCGTCGACGGCGAGTCGGCCGCCGCGCTGCGCGCGTTGCGCTATGCCGCGCAGTTCGAACCCGATGCCCACGGCCCGTACGCCGCATTCTGGTTCTGCGACACGGGCGTGCGCGGCTGGCGGGTCGACGGTTCGATCGCCGTACCGGTGCTCGCGGTGTCCGGCGACGTGCAGGCGGCGTTCCCCGACGCATTGCGCCAGTGCGTGTTCGAGCCGGTGCGCTGCGTGCTCGTGGCCGGCGACGCGCGCAGCATCGCCCGCTGCGGTACGTCGGCCGCCGATATCGGCGATGCGCTCGGCGTGGCCGCGGTGCCGTTCGACTGCACCGGATGGGACGGGCTGCCGGGCGTGCCCGCCGGAACGCAGGGCGGTCCGGCGTTTGCCCTCGCGATCGGGCTGGCGCTGCGCGGGGTGTGGGAATGATGGCCGATGTGGGGTTCGGGCGAACTGCCGCCGGCCACGCCGTGCTCGGCGGCTTCAATCTGCTGCCGTACCGTGAGCGGCTGGCGCAGGCGTTGCGGCGGCGCCGTGCCGCGCAGTGCGGGGCGGCGATCGTGCTCGGCGTGCTCGGGGCCTGCGTTTGGACGGGGGCGGCGACGGCGTGGCGATGGCGCGTGGATGCGGAGCGTTCGCGTGTGGAGGCGCGGCTGCGGCAATTGCAGCCACGGATCGATGCCGAACGGCGCGCCGCCGGCGTGGCCGCCGACCTCGCGCGACGCGATGCACGGGCGGCCGCGCTTGCCGCGCCTTGCCGGCGTGTCGCCGGGCTGCTCGCGACGCTGGCGCAGGTGCGCGACGACACCGTCCGGCTCGACGCATTGCGCACGACTGCGTCCGGCGCCGTGCTCGACGCGCGCACGACGAGTTACCGGGCGGCCGCGCGGTGGCTCGCACGGATTGCGGTCGAGCAGCGTGACTGGCGATTCGATGTCGGTGCGCTGACACCTGCTTCGGCCACGCCGGTCACGGGTTCGGCCGTGCCGTTCCGGTTTTCCGTGCAGGTGCGTTGGGACGACGCGCCGCCGTGGCAGAAGGCCGCGGGAGGCGACGCATGACGGCGATCACGCATCGGTCCATGCCAGCCGGTACCGGGCGGCGCGGCCGCATGGCGCGGATGTCGCCGGCCGCGGCGCATGCCGTCGGCTGCGTGGCGGCATTCGCGTGCGTGACGATGGGCTGCATTCATCTGATGGATGCCGTCGACGCGAGCGGACTCGCACGCAGTCGCGCGTTGCTGGCAACGGCACAAGTGCGTGCCGCCGACGCACAGCGGCTGCTCGCGACCGCGCCACGGCGCGACCCGGGCCCGGCCGCCGGGCACGCCTCCAGCGTGCCGCGTGCATCGGGGTGGCCCGCACTGATGCTCGAGCTGGCGGACCTGGCCGGCGCGAGCGGACTGCGGATCGTGTCGATCGAGCCGCGGCGCACTGACGAAGCGGCCCCGGATGGCCGGCGCACGGTGCGGATCGTCGCGGACGGCGGCTTTCCGGCGCTGCTGCGGCTGATCGGCGGGCTGGCGAGTTTTCCCGCGCTGGTGGTGCCGTCGAGGCTGCATATCGAGCGCAAACCGCCCGCGTTGCGGGTGGACATGACGATCGACGTGTTTCCGGCGCTGTCGGGGGCTCGTGTTCCCGATGGCACGGTGCGGCTGCTTGCCGGCGTGCCGAGCGACGATCCATTCGGCGGCGATGGCTTGCCCGCGCAGGCCGACGATGCGACGCCGCGCCTGGCCGGCACGATTCGCGACGTACGCGCCGGGCTCGCGCTGTTCGACGCGGGCGATGGCGCATTCGCGACCGTTGCGCCGGGCGAAGCGTTCGGGATGTCACGCGTGGTGAGCGTCGATGCCGGTGCGGTGACGCTTGCGACAGCCGACGGCGCGCGCCGGTTCGGCATGGATGACGGAGGTCGCCCATGACGAAGTACGGATGGCGGGCGATCGCATTCTGGGTCGGATCGGGCGTGGCCGCGGCACACGCGGCGCTGCCGCCGTTGCCCCTGTTGCCGCCTTTGCCGCCGGCCGGCTGGCCGATCGCATCGATGCAGGCGCATGCCCAGGACACACCGCTGCCGCAGGGTGCGCCCGACGGTGCGGACGGCGCGGACGGTGCAGCGCCCGCGCATGACGACGGCCCACCGCCGTTCGATCAGGCCGTGCGTGCGGCGCTTCAAGCGGACACCACCGCACCGGTGCCCCGGCTGGAAGGGCCGCCGATTCCATTGCCGCCGCCGACGCGCATGAGCGACGCCGCGGCGCGGCACCCCGGCGATGCGGATGACGCGCGGCGGATCTCGCTGAATCTGCAAGGCGCCGGGCTCGCTGCCGCGTTCGACGCGTTCGCGCGATTCACCGGGCTGAACATCATCGTCGGCGAGCAGGTGCGCGGCACCGTGACGTTACGTCTGAACAATGTCCGCTGGCGCGATGCGTTCGACACGTTGCTCGACACGCACGGGCTGGCGATGTCCCGGCGCGGCAACGTGATCTGGGTCACGCCGGCGGCCGAACTCGCCGCGCGCGAGCGCGAGCGCTTCGAAACGCATGCACGCGCGGCCGAGCTGGAGCCGCTCGCGAGCCGGACCTTCGCGCTGCATTACCCGCGCGCGCAGGACGTGCAGCGACTGCTGGCCGGAGCGACCGGCCAGCGCCTGCTGTCGAAACGCGGCGCCGCGGCGGCCGATCCGCGCACGAACCTGTTGTTCGTCACCGATCTGGCGCCGCGCATCGCGCAGATCGCGGGCTTGATCGACGCGATCGACCGGCCATCGCGGCAGGTCCGGATCGAGGCGCGGATCGTAGAAGGCGAGCAGGGCTTCTCGCGCAACCTCGGCGCACGCGTCGCGCTGCGCGCACAGGGACGGGCGCCCGCGGCCGACGGCGCGGCATTCGCGACGGACACGCGCAACGCGCTCGACCTGGCCGCACGACCGCTCGGCGGCTTCGAGGCGGCGACGGCCGGCTTCACGTTGTTCGCCGCGCCGCTCAGCCGCGTGCTCGACGTTGAATTGAGCGCGCTCGAGGCGCAGGGGCGGGGCCAGATCGTCTCCAGCCCGCGCGTGGTGACGGCCGACCGCGTGAAGGCGATCGTCGAACAGGGCTCGGAGCTGCCGTACCAGGCGAAGGTCGGCAACGGCGTGAGCGGCGTGCAGTTCCGCCGCGCGACGCTGAAGCTCGAGGTCGAGCCGCAGATCACGCCCGACGGGCGCGTCGTGCTGGACCTGGACGTGACGAAGGACAGCATCGGCGAGCCGACGGCAGCCGGCCCGGCGATTCATACGAAGCACGTCCAGACACGCGTCGAGGTCGAGGACGGCGGAACGGTCGCGATCGGCGGGATTTACGAGCAGTTGAACCGGGACGATGTGACGCGGGTGCCGCTCTTGGGCAAAATACCGGTACTGGGCGCGCTTTTCCGGCACCGCGCACGGCGCGACCAGCGCAGCGAATTGGTCGTCTTCATCACGCCGACGGTCGTCGGCGCGCGTTGCGAAACGGCCGGCGCGGGCGACGCGGATGCGGGAAAAACGGGGCCTGAAGTCGGCGGCGCAGGCTCGACAAGGCAGCCGCTTTGCCAGTAAGCTGCGCCACACACCAGCAAGATTCAAGCAGAGGAAGCCGTTGCAAGCGCGGGACCCACACGCAAACGTATTTTTCGTCGGCCTTATGGGAGCGGGTAAGACCACCGTGGGCCGTGCGGTCGCGCGCCGGCTCGACAGGACGTTCTTCGACTCCGACCACGAAATCGAGGCCCGTACGGGTGCGCGCATTCCGGTGATCTTCGAGATGGAGGGCGAGGCCGGGTTTCGCGACCGCGAATCGCAGGTGATCGCCGATCTCACGCAGCGCGAGAACATCGTGCTCGCGACGGGCGGCGGCGCGGTGCTGCGGCCCGAGAATCGCGATTGCCTGAAAAGCAGCGGCATCGTCATCTATCTGCGCGCCAATCCGCACGATCTGTGGCTGCGCACCCGCAAGGACAAGAACCGCCCGCTGTTGCAGACCGACGATCCGAAGGCGCGTCTCGAAGCGCTCTACGAAGTGCGCGACCCGCTGTACCGCGAATGCGCGGACTTCATCATCGAGACCGGCCGCCCGTCGGTCAACGGCCTCGTCAACATGGTGCTGATGCAACTCGAACTGGCAGGCGTCATCGCCAAGCCGCTACAAGCATGATTACCGTCAACGTCGATCTGGGCGAGCGCGCCTACCCGATTCACATTGGTGCCGGCCTGATCGGCCGCACCGAGCTGTTCGCCCCTCACATCACCGGTTCGTCGGTCACGATCGTCACGAACACGACGGTCGATCCGCTCTACGGCGACGTGCTGCGCGCGGCGCTCGCGCCGCTCGGCAAGCGCGTGTCGACGGTCGTGCTGCCGGACGGCGAGGCCTACAAGAACTGGGAAACGCTGAACCTGATCTTCGACGGCCTGCTGACCGAGCGCGCCGACCGCAAGACGACGCTCGTCGCACTCGGCGGCGGCGTGATCGGCGACATGACCGGCTTCGCCGCCGCGTGCTACATGCGCGGCGTGCCGTTCATCCAGGTGCCGACGACGCTGCTGTCGCAAGTCGATTCGTCGGTCGGCGGCAAGACGGGCATCAACCACCCGCTCGGCAAGAACATGATCGGCGCGTTCTACCAGCCGCAGGCCGTGATCGCCGATATCGGCGCGCTGACCACGTTGCCCGATCGCGAGCTGGCGGCCGGCGTGGCCGAGGTCATCAAGACGGGCGCGATCGCCGATGCGGCATTCTTCGACTGGATCGAGGCGAACGTCGAGGCGCTGAACCGCCGCGAGCCGGCCGCGCTCGCGCATGCGGTGAAGCGCTCGTGCGAGATCAAGGCGAGCGTGGTCGCAGCCGACGAACGCGAAGGCGGGCTGCGTGCGATCCTGAATTTCGGCCATACGTTCGGCCATGCGATCGAGGCCGGGCTCGGTTATGGCGAGTGGCTGCACGGCGAAGCGGTCGGCTGCGGGATGGTGATGGCGGGCGACCTGTCGGTGCGGCTCGGCCTGCTCGACGAAGCGTCGCGGCAGCGGCTCGACGCGGTGATCGCCGCCGCACATCTGCCGGTGCGCGGGCCGGCACTCGGCGATGCGCGCTACATGGACCTGATGCGCGTCGACAAGAAGGCTGAAGCCGGTGCGATCAAGTTCATCCTGCTGAAGCGATTCGGCGATACGCTGATCACCCAGGCGCCCGACGAAGCCGTGTTCGCTACGCTGGCGCAGACGACCCGATAACGGCGCCCCGGATGCCCCGGCGCCCCTGACATGGAGGAGACGTGAGCGAGACATCCAGCAGCAAACCGACCCGAGCCGGCCGCGCATCCGTCGCGGCGCTGGCCGAGCCGCCGACGCTGGCGGCGCTGGAAGCCCATCTCGCTCCGTATGCCGCCCACGCGTCGCAGTCGCGCGGCCGCCGCCATCAGGAAACCCCGCCGGCGGCGCGCACCGAATTCCAGCGCGACCGCGACCGCATCGTTCATTCGACCGCGTTCCGCCGGCTCGAATACAAGACGCAGGTCTTCGTCAATCACGAAGGCGACCTGTTTCGCACCCGCCTCACGCACAGCCTCGAAGTCGCGCAGATCGCGCGTTCGGTCGCGCGCAACCTGCGCCTGAACGAGGATCTCGTCGAAGCGATCTCGCTCGCGCACGATCTCGGTCATACGCCGTTCGGCCATGCCGGGCAGGACGCGCTGAATGCGTGCATGCGCGAGCACGGCGGCTTCGAGCACAACCTGCAGAGCCTGGCGGTGGTCGACGAACTCGAGGAGCACTACGGCGCGTTCAATGGCCTGAACCTGTGCTTCGAGACGCGCGAAGGCATCCTCAAGCACTGTTCGCGCGAGAACGCCCGCAAGCTCGGCGCACTCGGCGAGCGTTTCCTGCAAGGCCGCCAGCCGTCGCTGGAAGCGCAGCTCGCGAACATTGCGGACGAAATCGCGTACAACAACCACGACGTCGACGACGGCCTGCGCTCCGGCCTGATCACGATCGAGCAGCTCGCCGAAGTCGAGCTGTGGCAGCGCCACTACGACGCAGCGCTCGCCGAATTCCCGCATCTCGAAGGCCGCCGCCTCGTGCACGAGACGGTGCGCCGCATCATCAACACGCTGATCGTCGACCTGATCGACGAGACCACGCGCAATCTCGCGCGTGTCGCGCCCGCGTCGCTCGACGACGTGCGCGCCGCGCCGCCGCTCGTCGCGCACAGCGAGCCGATCGCCGCGCAGGCGGCGGCCCTCAAGCGTTTCCTGTTCAAGAACCTGTATCGCCACTACAAGGTGATGCGCATGGCGAACAAGGCGCAGCGCGTCGTCACCGGGCTGTTCGACGCGTTCATCGACGATCCGCGCCTGCTGCCGCCGCCGTACCAGTCGGACGACGAAGCGCAGCAGCCGCGCCTCGTCGCGCACTACATCGCCGGCATGACCGACCGCTTCGCGCTGAAGGAATACCAGCGCCTGTTCGTCATCAACGACAACTGACTGTCACAAACGATCACTAGACTTCGCCGGTTCAATGGCGACGGGAATGTTGCACACGCTGTTGGTAACGTTTTCACAGGAGAGAGATCGATGAAGAAGAAGCCCGCGGGGACAATGGTTCGCTCGATCGCGCTGGGCGGCGCGCTCATGTTCGGTGTGCAGCATGCGGCGTTCGCCGCGACGGAGATCCAGTTCTGGCATGCGATGGAGTCGGCGCTCGGTGAGCGCGTCAACGAGCTCGCCACGCAGTTCAACGCATCGCAGAGCGACTACAAGATCGTGCCGGTCTTCAAGGGTACGTACGACCAGGCACTCGCGGCGGGCATCGCCGCCTATCGCAGCGGCAACGCGCCGGCGATCCTCCAGGTCTATGAAGTCGGCACCGCGACGATGATGCAGGCGAAGAAGGCCGTCGTGCCGGTCTACGACGTGTTCAAGCAGGCCGGCGTGCCGCTCGACGAAAAGGCGTTCGTACCGACCATCGCGAGCTACTACAGCGACGCGAAGACGGGCCATCTCGTGTCGATGCCGTTCAACAGCTCGACGCCGGTGCTGTACTACAACAAGGACGCGTTCAAGAAGGCCGGGCTCGACCCGAACCAGCCGCCGAAGACGTGGGCCGACGTGCAGGCCGCCGCGGAGAAGCTGCGCAAATCCGGGATGACGTGCGGCTTCACGACCGGCTGGCAGGGCTGGATCCAGCTCGAGAACTACAGCGCGTGGCATGCGCTGCCGTTCGCGAGCCGCAACAACGGCTTCGACGGCGCCGACGCGGCGCTCGAATTCAACAAGCCGCAGCAGGTCGCGCACATCGCGTTCCTGCAACAGATGCAGAAGGACGGCACGTTCACGTACGCGGGCCGCAAGGACGAGGCATCGGCGAAGTTCTACAGCGGCGACTGCGGGATCCTGACGACGTCGTCGGGCGCGCTCGCGAACGTGCAGAAGTTCGCGAAGTTCAGCTACGGTACGGGCATGATGCCGTACGACGCGAACGTGAAGGGCGCGCCGCAGAACGCGATCATCGGCGGCGCGAGCCTGTGGGTGCTGGCCGGCAAGGATCCGGCGACCTACAAGGGCGTCGCGAAATTCCTCGCATTCCTGGCCTCGCCGCCGATCGCCGCGAAGTGGCACCAGGAAACCGGCTACCTGCCGGTCACGACGGCCGCGTACGAACTCACGCGCCAGCAGGGCTTCTATGCGAAGAACCCGAGCGCGGAAACCGCGATCAAGCAGATGATGAACAAGCCGCCGCTGCCGTATACGAAGGGGCTGCGCCTCGGCAACATGCCGCAGATCCGCACGGTCGTCGACGAAGAGCTGGAGCAGGTCTGGGCGGAGAAGAAGTCGCCGAAGGAGGCGCTCGATTCGGCGGCGTCGCGCGGCGACGAGCTGCTGCGCCGCTTCGAGAAGTCGGGCGGCTGAGCCTGCATCGCGTTCGTGCCGCCGGCCGCCGCATCGCGTATGCGCGCGTGCGGGCCGGCGGCACGGTTCCCTTCCCGTTTCGCCTCCGGACACCCGCGATGCAATCCCGTTCCCGTTTCGGCGCGAGCCTGCTGCCGTACCTGCTGATCGCGCCGCAGCTCGCGATCACCGCCGTGTTCTTCCTGTGGCCGGCCGGCGTCGCGCTGTGGCAGTCGACGCAGATGCAGGACGCGTTCGGCACGTCGAGTGAATTCGTCGGTTTCGCGAACTTCACGCACCTGTTCGCCGACCCGCTGTACCTCGACTCGTTCCGCACGACGCTGGTGTTCAGCTCGCTCGTCACGGTCAGCGGGCTCGTCGTGTCGCTGCTGCTCGCCGCCTGCGCCGACCGCGTGATCCGCGGCGCGCGCGTATACCGCACGCTGCTGATCTGGCCGTATGCGGTCGCGCCGACGATCGCGGCCGTGCTGTGGGCGTTCCTGTTCAACCCGAGCATCGGCCTCGTCACCTATGCGCTCGCGAAGGGCGGCATCGTGTGGAATCACGCGCTGAACGGCGGCCAGGCGATGTTCCTCGTCGTGCTCGCGTCGGTATGGAAGCAGGTGAGCTACAACTTCCTGTTCTTCTACGCAGGACTGCAGGCGATTCCGCGCTCGCTGATCGAGGCGGCGGCGATCGACGGTGCCGGGCCGGTGCGGCGTTTCTTCCACATCGTGCTGCCGCTGCTGTCGCCGACGAGCTTCTTCCTGCTGGTCGTGAACCTCGTCTACGCGTTCTTCGACACCTTCCCGGTGATCGACGCGGCCACCGCGGGCGGCCCCGCGCAGAGCACGAAGACGCTGATCTACAAGATCTTCACGGAAGGCTTCCAGGGGCTCGACATCGGCAGCTCGGGTGCGCAGTCGGTCGTGCTGATGATCATCGTCGTCGGCCTGACGGTGATCCAGTTCCGCTTCGTCGAACGCAGGGTGCAATACGCATGATCGAAAATCGCAAGGGCTTCGACCTGTTCTGCCACGCGGTGCTGATCGCGGGCGTCGTGCTGATCGTGTTCCCGGTGTACGTCGCGTTCTGCGCGGCGACCATGAACGCGCAGGAAGTGTTCACGATCCCGCTGTCGCTGGTGCCGAGCACGCACCTGCTGGAGAACGTCGCCTATATCTGGGGGCACGGCAGCGGCGGCACGACGGCGCCGTTCGGCCGGCTGCTCGTCAACAGCTTCGTGATGGCGCTCGCGATCGCGGTCGGCAAGATCGCGGTGTCGATCCTGTCCGCGTACGCGATCGTCTACTTCCGCTTCCCGTTCCGCAACACGGCGTTCTGGCTGATCTTCATCACGCTGATGCTGCCGGTCGAGGTGCGGATCTTCCCGACCGTGCAGGTCGTGTCGACGCTCCACATGACGAACACCTACGCGGGGCTCTCGCTGCCGCTGATTGCATCGGCGACCGCGACGTTCCTGTTCCGCCAGTTCTTCATGACGCTGCCCGACGAGCTGATGGACGCCGCGCGCATCGACGGCGCGGGGCCGCTGCGCTTCTTCCGGGACGTCGTGCTGCCGCTGTCGAAGACGAGCATCGCGGCGCTGTTCGTGATCACGTTCATCTACGGCTGGAACCAGTATCTGTGGCCGATCCTGATCACGACGGAGGCGTCGCTGTCGACGGCGGTGGTGGGCATCAAGACGATGATCGCGAGCGGCGACGCCGCGACCGAATGGCAATACGTAATGGCGGCGACGCTGCTGGCGATGATTCCGCCGCTCGTCGTCGTGCTGGCGATGCAGCGCTGGTTCGTGCGCGGCCTCGTCGATTCCGAGAAATAACTGACGTAACCGGGAGAAGGACAAGGTATGGCTGCGCTGAGCTTGAAGGGCGTCAGGAAATCCTACGACGGCAAGCAGCACGTGCTGCATGGCATCGACGTGGAGATCGCCGACGGCGAATTCATCGTGCTGGTCGGCCCGTCGGGCTGCGGCAAGTCGACGCTGCTGCGGATGATCGCGGGGCTCGAGACGGTGACGGACGGCGAGATCGCGATCGGCGAGCGCGTGGTCAACGCGCTGGAGCCGAAGGATCGCGACATCGCGATGGTGTTCCAGAACTACGCGCTGTATCCGCACATGACGGTCGCGCAGAACATGGGCTACGGGCTGAAGATCCGCGGCATCGAGCGCGCGACGATCGACGCGCGGGTGGCTGCCGCCGCGAAGATCCTCGAGCTCGAGCCGCTGCTCGCGCGGCGGCCGCGCGAACTGTCGGGCGGCCAGCGGCAGCGCGTCGCGATGGGGCGCGCGATCGTGCGCGAGCCGTCGGTATTCCTGTTCGACGAGCCGCTGTCGAACCTCGACGCGAAGCTGCGCGTGCAGATGCGGCTCGAGATCCAGCGGCTGCATGCGCGGCTCGCGACCACGAGCGTGTACGTGACGCACGACCAGATCGAGGCGATGACGCTCGCGCAGCGCGTGATCGTGATGAACCGCGGCTATGCGGAGCAGATCGGCGCGCCGGTCGACGTGTACGAGAAGCCGGCGACGGTGTTCGTCGCGGGCTTCATCGGCTCGCCGGCGATGAACCTGATGCACGGCCGGCTGTCGGAGGATGGCGCGACGTTTACGGTCGCGGGCGGCGGCCCGGCGCTGCCGGTCGCCGGCGCGCCCGGCATCGGCACCGCGATCGCCACCGGGCGCGACTGGGTGCTCGGCGTGCGGCCGGAGCACATGACGCCGCAGCCGGGCGTCGCGCAGGCGACGCTGCCGGTCGACTCGTGCGAGCTGCTCGGCGCGGACAACCTCGCGCACGGCCGCTGGGGCAACCACGACGTCGCGGTGCGGCTGCCGCACGCGGATCGTCCCGCGCGCGGCACGGCGCTGGGTGCCGCGCTGCCCGCGCACCGGCTGCATTTCTTCGATCCCGAGACCGGCAAGCGGGCCGGCTGACCCTGACGAACCCGTTGCGAGGCGCATGATGACTTCCCGAACCGACTGGCCCTATCCGCGCGTCGTCGCCCATCGCGGCGGCGGCACGCTCGCACCGGAGAACACGCTCGCCGCGTTCGACGAGGGCGCGCGGCGCGGTCACCGGATGGTCGAGTTCGACGCGAAGCTGTCCGCCGACGACGTGACGTTCCTCCTGCACGACGACACGGTCGACCGCACGTCGAACGGCCGCGGCCCGGCGGCGGGCATGCGTTATGCGGCGCTGGCCGCGCTCGACGCCGGTGCCTGGTTCGACGCGCGTTTCGCGGGCGAGCGGATGCCGACGCTCGAGGCGGCGGCGGCGCGCTGCGTCGCGCACGGGCTGGCGGCGAACGTCGAGATCAAGCCGTGCCCGGGCCGCGAGCGCGACACGGGGCAGCGGGTCGCAGCGGATGCGGCCGCGTACTGGCATGGCGCGGCGGTGCCGCCGCTCTTGTCGTCGTTCTCGTTCGAGGCGCTGCAACAGGCGCGCGCGAGCGCACCGGCGCTGCCGCGCGGGATGCTGTACGAGGCGGTACCGGACGACTGGCACGCGCAGGTCGTCGGTGCGCTCGGCTGCGTATCGTTGCACGCAAGCCACAAGGAGCTCGACGAACCGCTCGTGCGCGCGATCAAGACGGCGGGCCTGCGGATCCTGGTGTACACGGTCAACGACCTCGCCCGGGCGCGCGAACTCGCGCGCTGGGGCGTCGATGCGGTCTGCACGGACCGGATCGACCTGATCGCCGCCGATGCGCTGGACGACATCGCGTAGCGACCGGTCCCGCGCGATGCTGGTCGCGGGAAAACCCTGAGGCAAAAAAACGACGCCCCGGCGGGTTTCCGCCAGGGCGTTTTCCATCGTGGAGACGTTACGTCACGAAAAATCGGCTACAAATTGCAGCAGGATTAACCATTCCCCAAATATTCGACTACGCTTAGAAGCGGTAGCCGATGTTCAGGTACGTGACGATCGGATTGAGCGAGATCTTCGCTTTCGACGTTTCGGTCAGGGTGCCGACCGGCGTCCGGCGGGCCGTCGTGAAGGTCGCGGTGACGCTGATCGGGATGTACGAGATCGACAGGCCGCCGAACCAGTGTTTCGTGAAGTTGTACGTGAAGCCGGCGTTGAACACGGGCGCCCACTGGTTGCTGGTCGTCGCGCTGGTCGGGCCGCCGAGCACGCCGTTCTCGAAGCTGCTGTTCGTGATCTTTGCGCCGGTGAACCACGTATATGTCGCGCCGACGCCGACATACGGACGGAACTTCGCGTTGGCGTCGTTGAAGTGGTAGCGCAGCAATACGGCGGGGCTCCACTGGTACGCACGGCCGAGTACGCCGAAGTTTTCGAACCGACCCTTGCCGGTAATGTCGAACTTCGGCGGTATCCCCATCACGAGCTCGGTGGAGATATGGTCGGTGACGAAGTAGCCCGCTGCGAGACCGAGCGTATCGGCGTCGTTGATGCCGGCGCCGGTGTTGGGAATCGATTGGTTGATGGGCGTGCCGCCGACGCCGTAGACGAACAGCGGGTCGCTGCTGTCCTGCGGCGAAAAGTGCAGCCAGCCGGTGCTGACGTAGAAATCACCTGCGGATTGTGCGTGTGCCGTACCGCCCGCGAATGCGAGCGCCACGGCCCCCGTAATGGCCAGTTTTCGTTTCATTGTGTCTCCTCCGATCAAAGGCGTGCTCATTATGACGACTGCGTTTAAAACCAAACAAGCTCGCAAGTTAGAGCTTTCTCCCTAGGATTCGCACGACCGTACGCTTCCGCGCCCCGCCAGGACAGGCATTCTACGCAGGTGCGCATTTTCGGACCTTCGGGTATTTCCTAACGCGTTCAAACGGACATTCAGCATGGCACGGTTAGCACGACTCTACGTTCCCGACCAGCCGCAGCACGTGATACTGCGCGGCCTGGATCAGCAACCCGCGTTTGTCGACGACCAGGACTACGAACTCTTCATCGATTGTCTGAAGGCCGCGGCACGCGATCACCATCTTTCGGTGCATGCCTACGTGCTGCTGCCGCGTCAGGTGCAGCTCCTCGTGACGCCGAGCGACGAGGCGAGCCTGCCGAAGGCGATGCAGGCGGTCGGCCGCCGCTACGTCGCGCATTTCAACCGGCGCTATTCGCGGCGCGGCACCCTGTGGGAAGGCCGCTATCGCGCGACCGTGATCGAAGGCGAGCGCTATTTCCTGCTCGCGAGCCGCGTGGTCGAGATGAGCCCGGTGCGCGCGCAGCTGGTCGCGACGCCCGACGCCTATCGCTGGTCGAGCTACCGGCACCACGTCGGGCTCACCGTCGACAGCCTGATCACCGACCATCCGCTCTACTGGGCGCTCGGCAACACGCCGTTCGACCGTCAGCGCGCGTACAAGGAGCTGTGCGAGCAGCCGCTCGACGAGCGGCAGGCCGATCAGCTCCAGCAGGCGACGCTGAAGGGCTGGGTGCTCGGCGGCGAGAACTACCGCGAGTGGGCGGCGCGCACGGCGAACCGCCGCGTGTCGCCGCTGCCGCGCGGACGCCCCAGAAAGGTGCGTGAAAACACGCCGCCGATCCAGCAGTAACGCGGGAAAGGCGGGTCACGAGGCGGCGCTGCGGGCGCCGCTTCTTTTTGCACCAAAACGATACGGCCCCAATAAAACGGCACCAGATCCGAGCATTGGTTTAAATGGGGTTCGATCAAGCGGTTTTTGTTGCTATTCCTTTGATTCGTCGCGTATATTCCGAATTCCGGTGGCCCGGGTGAAGCTCGCCCAACCACTGTCGGCCGTGCCGTCTCCCGTCGGGAGCGGGATCGACGGCAACAAAAAATGGTTCAACGGCCCTCGAGGCCCCTTTACGACGGTGTCCCCATGAACGACCACCAGCAGCCGCTCGCCGCGGTGCCCGCCGCACAAGGTCTGTACGACCCGCAAAACGAACACGACGCCTGCGGCGTCGGCTTCGTCGCTCACATCAAGGGCAAGAAGAGCCACGAGATCATTCAGCAGGGTCTTAAGATCCTCGAGAACCTCGATCACCGCGGTGCGGTCGGTGCCGATCCGCTGATGGGCGACGGCGCCGGCATCCTGATCCAGATTCCGGACGCGTTCTATCGCGAGGAAATGTCGAAGCAGGGCGTGACGCTGCCGCCGGCCGGCGAATATGGGGTCGGCATGATCTTCCTGCCGAAGGAAAACGCATCGCGTCTCGCGTGCGAGCAGGAGCTCGAGCGGACGGTGCGGGCAGAAGGGCAGGTCGTGCTCGGCTGGCGCGACGTGCCGGTCGACCATACGATGCCGATCTCGCCGACGGTCAAGGCGAGCGAGCCGCTGATCCGCCAGATCTTCATCGGCCGCGGCAAGGACATCATGGTGACGGACGCGCTCGAGCGGAAGCTGTACGTGATCCGCAAGACCGCGAGCCACCGCATCCAGGCGCTGAAGCTCAAGCACGGCAAGGAATACTTCGTGCCGTCGATGTCGGCGCGCACGATCGTCTACAAGGGGCTGCTGCTGGCGGGCCAGGTCGGCGTGTACTACCGCGACCTGCAGGACGCGCGCGTCGTGTCGGCGCTCGCGCTCGTGCACCAGCGCTTCTCGACCAACACGTTCCCGGCCTGGGAGCTGGCGCACCCGTACCGGATGATCGCGCACAACGGCGAGATCAACACCGTGAAGGGCAACGTGAACTGGCTGAACGCGCGTACCGGCGCGATCGCGTCGCACGTGCTCGGCGACGACCTGCCGAAGCTGTGGCCGCTGATCTACCCGGGCCAGTCGGACACCGCATCGTTCGACAATTGTCTCGAACTGCTGGTGATGGCCGGCTACCCGCTCGTGCACGCGGTGATGATGATGATCCCGGAAGCCTGGGAACAGCACACGCTGATGGACGAGAATCGCCGCGCGTTCTACGAATACCACGCCGCGATGATGGAGCCGTGGGACGGCCCCGCCGCGATCGCGTTTACCGACGGCCGCCAGATCGGCGCGACGCTCGACCGTAACGGCCTGCGCCCGGCGCGCTACATCGTGACCGACGACGACCTCGTCATCATGGCGTCGGAAGCCGGCACGCTGCAGATCCCCGAATCGAAGATCGTCAAGAAGTGGCGCCTGCAGCCGGGCAAGATGTTCCTGATCGACATGGAACACGGCCGCATCATCGACGACAAGGAGCTCAAGGACAACCTCGCGAACGCGAAGCCGTACAAGAGCTGGATCGACGCCGTGCGCATCAAGCTCGACGAGATCGAGCCGAAGGCCGAGGACGTCGCGGCCGGCCGCACGCAGGGCGCCGCGCTGCTCGACCGCCAGCAGGCGTTCGGCTATACGCAGGAAGACCTGAAGTTCCTGATGGCGCCGATGGCGCAGCAGGGCGAAGAGGCCGTCGGTTCGATGGGCAACGACTCGCCGCTCGCGGTGATGTCGAACAAGAACAAGACGCTCTATCACTACTTCAAGCAACTGTTCGCGCAGGTCACGAACCCGCCGATCGACCCGATCCGCGAGAACATGGTGATGTCGCTCGTGTCGTTCATCGGCCCGAAGCCGAACCTGCTCGACACGAACAACATCAACCCGCCGATGCGTCTCGAAGTGTCGCAGCCGGTGCTCGACTTCAAGGACATCGCGAAGATCCGCGCGATCGACCAGTACACGGGCGGCAAGTTCAGCGCGTACGAACTGAACATCTGCTACCCGGTCGCATGGGGCAAGGAAGGCATCGAGGCGCGCCTCGCGTCGCTGTGCGCGGAAGCCGTCGACGCGGTCAAGTCGGGCTACAACATGCTGATCGTGTCGGACCGCAAGACGGACGCCGAGCACGTCGCGATTCCGGCGCTGCTCGCCACGTCGGCGATCCACTCGCACCTCGTCCAGCAAGGGCTGCGCACGAGCACGGGCCTCGTCGTCGAGACGGGCTCCGCACGCGAGACGCACCACTTCGCGCTGCTCGCGGGCTACGGCGCGGAAGCCGTGCACCCGTACCTCGCGATGGAAACGCTCGCGAAGATGGCGGAAGGCCTGTCGGGCGACCTGTCGCCGGAGAAGGCCGTCTACAACTTCACGAAGGCGGTCGGCAAGGGCCTGCAGAAGGTGATGTCGAAGATGGGCATCTCGACGTACATGTCGTACACGGGCGCGCAGATCTTCGAAGCGCTCGGCCTGTCGAGCGACCTCGTCGAGAAGTACTTCAAGGGCACGGCCTCGAAGGTCGGCGGTATCGGCCTGTTCGAAGTCGCGGAAGAAGCGATCCGCCTGCACCGCGATGCGTTCGGCGACAACCCGGTCCTGCGCGACATGCTCGACGCGGGCGGCGAGTACGCGTATCGCGTGCGCGGCGAAGACCACATGTGGACGCCGGACTCGATCGCGAAGCTCCAGCACGCGACGCGCAGCAACTCGTACCAGACCTACAAGGAATACGCGCACCTGATCAACGACCAGACCAAGCGTCACATGACGTTCCGCGGCCTGTTCGAGTTCAAGGTCGAGCCGACCAAGGCGATCCCGATCGAAAACGTCGAGCCGGCGAAGGACATCGTCAAGCGCTTCGCGACGGGCGCGATGTCGCTCGGTTCGATCAGCACGGAAGCGCACGCGACGCTCGCGATCGCGATGAACCGGATCGGCGGCAAGTCGAACACCGGCGAAGGCGGCGAGGACGAGAAGCGCTACCGCAACGAACTGCGCGGTATTCCGATCAAGTCGGGCGAGACGCTGAAGTCGGTGATCGGCGACGAGATCGTCAGCGACATTCCGCTGAAGGACGGCGATTCGCTGCGCTCGAAGATCAAGCAGGTCGCGTCGGGCCGCTTCGGCGTCACCGCCGAGTACCTGGCATCGGCCGACCAGATCCAGATCAAGATGGCGCAGGGCGCGAAGCCGGGCGAAGGCGGCCAGCTGCCGGGCCACAAGGTGTCCGAATACATCGGCAAGCTGCGTTACTCGGTGCCGGGCGTCGGCCTGATCTCGCCGCCGCCGCACCACGACATCTACTCGATCGAGGATCTGGCGCAGCTGATCCACGACCTGAAGAACGTGAACCCGAGCTCGAGCATCTCGGTGAAGCTGGTGTCGGAAGTCGGCGTCGGCACGGTCGCGGCCGGTGTCGCGAAGGCGAAGGCCGACCACGTCGTGATCGCCGGCCATGACGGCGGCACGGGTGCGTCGCCGCTGTCGTCGGTCAAGCATGCGGGCACGCCGTGGGAACTCGGCCTCGCCGAAACGCAGCAGACGCTGGTGCTGAACCGCCTGCGCGGCCGCATCCGCGTGCAGGCCGACGGCCAGATGAAGACGGGCCGCGACGTCGTGATCGGCGCGCTGCTCGGCGCGGACGAATTCGGCTTCGCGACGGCGCCGCTCGTCGTCGAAGGCTGCATCATGATGCGCAAGTGCCACCTGAACACGTGCCCGGTCGGCGTCGCGACGCAGGATCCGGTGCTGCGTGCGAAGTTCAAGGGCCAGCCCGAGCACGTCGTGAACTACTTCTTCTTCGTCGCCGAGGAAGTGCGCGAGATCATGGCGCAGCTCGGCGTCGCGAAGTTCGACGACCTGATCGGCCGTGCCGACCTGCTCGATACGCGCAAGGGCATCGAGCACTGGAAGGCGAAGGGCCTCGACTTCTCGCGCGTGTTCTACCAGCCGGAAGAGTGCGAGGACGTCGCGCCGCGTCACGTCGACGTGCAGGATCACGGCCTCGAGCGCGCGCTCGACCACGTGCTGATCGAGAAGGCGAAGGCCGCGATCGAGAACGGCGAGCATGTGTCGTTCATCCAGCCGGTGCGCAACGTGAACCGGACGGTCGGCGCGATGCTGTCGGGCGTGATCGCGAAGAAGCACGGCCACGAAGGCCTGGCCGACGACGCGGTGCACATCCAGCTGAAGGGCACGGCCGGCCAGAGCTTCGGCGCGTTCCTCGCGAAGGGCGTGACGCTCGACCTCGTCGGCGACGGCAACGACTACGTCGGCAAGGGCCTGTCGGGCGGCCGGATCATCATCCGTCCGACCAACGACTTCCGCGGCAAGTCCGAGGAAAACATCATCTGCGGCAACACGGTGATGTACGGCGCGATCGAAGGCGAATCGTTCTTCCGCGGCGTCGCGGGCGAACGCTTCTGCGTGCGTAACTCGGGCGCGACGGCGGTCGTCGAAGGCACGGGCGACCACGGTTGCGAATACATGACGGGCGGCACGGTCGTCGTGCTCGGCGAAACCGGGCGCAACTTCGCGGCCGGCATGTCGGGCGGTCTCGCGTACATCTACGATCCGGAAGGCACGTTCGCGGCGAAGTGCAACAAGTCGATGGTCGCGCTCGAGCCGGTGCTGCAGCAGGCCGAGCAGGAGCGCACGGTCGACCGCGCGCTCTGGCATGCGGGCACGACGGACGAAGCGCTGCTCAAGGGGCTCGTCGAGCGTCATTTCCAGTTCACGGGTTCGCCGCGCGCGAAGTCGCTGCTGGAAAACTGGGACGCGGCGCGCCGCCAGTTCGTGAAGGTGTTCCCGCACGAATACAAGCGCGCGCTGGGCGAGATCGGTGCGAAGAAGGCGGCGAAGGAAGTGCTGGCCGCCTGAGCGACGAACGACATAGCGAATGCCGCGCGCGCCTGACGGCCGCGCGCGGCTCCCCCACCCGATACACCGAACAGAAGAGCACCTTATGGGCAAGGCAACCGGTTTTCTGGAGTTCGAACGCCGCCACGAGGCGTACGAAGCACCGCTCACGCGCGTGAAGCACTACAAGGAATTCGTCGCGGCGCTGACCGACGCGGACGCGAAGGTCCAGGGCGCACGCTGCATGGACTGCGGCATCCCGTTCTGCAACAACGGCTGCCCGGTCAACAACATCATTCCTGACTTCAACGATCTCGTTTACCGCCAGGACTGGCAGCAGGCGATCGAAGTCCTGCATTCGACCAACAACTTCCCCGAGTTCACGGGCCGCATCTGCCCGGCGCCGTGCGAGGCAGCCTGCACGCTCGGGATCAACAACGATCCGGTCGGCATCAAGTCGATCGAGCACGCGATCATCGACAAGGCCTGGGCCGAAGGCTGGGTGAAGCCGCTGCCGGCCGAACACAAGACCGGCAAGAAGGTCGCGGTCGTCGGTTCGGGCCCCGCGGGCCTCGCCGCTGCGCAGCAGCTCGCGCGTGCCGGCCACGACGTGACGGTGTTCGAGAAGAACGATCGCATCGGCGGCCTGCTGCGTTACGGGATCCCCGACTTCAAGCTCGAGAAGTGGCTGATCGATCGCCGCATGCGCCAGATGGAAGCGGAAGGCGTGACGTTCCGCACCAGCGTGTTCATCGGCAAGGATCCGCTGCCCGAGTCGATCGGCAGCCTCGCGAAGGAAACCATTTCGCCGGACACGCTGAAGGAAGAATTCGACGCGGTCGTGATCGCGGGCGGTTCGGAAACGCCGCGCGACCTGCCGGTGCCGGGCCGCGAGCTCGCGGGCGTGCATTTCGCGATGGACTTCCTGCCGCAGCAGAACCGCGTGAACGCGGGCGACAAGCTCGCCGACCAGCTGCTCGCGAAGGGCAAGCACGTGATCGTGATCGGCGGCGGCGATACGGGTTCGGACTGCGTCGGCACGTCGAACCGTCACGGCGCGAAGCAGGTCACGCAGTTCGAACTGCTGCCGCAGCCGCCGGAAGAGGAAAACAAGCCGCTCGTGTGGCCGTACTGGCCGATCAAGCTGCGCACGTCGTCGTCGCACGAGGAAGGCTGCGAGCGTGACTGGGCGGTTGCGACCAAGCGTCTCGAAGGCAAGAACGGCAAGGTCGAGAAGCTGATCGCGGTGCGCGTCGAGTGGAAGGACGGCAAGATGCAGGAAGTACCGGGCTCCGAGTTCGAGATGAAGGCCGACCTGGTGCTGCTCGCGATGGGCTTCACGCAGCCGGCAGCCACCGTGCTCGAGGCATTCGGCGTCGCGAAGGATGCACGCGGCAACGCGCGCGCGGCGACCGAAGGCGATCGCTCGTACTACACGTCGGTCGACAAGGTGTTCGCGGCAGGCGACATGCGTCGCGGCCAGTCGCTCGTCGTCTGGGCGATCCGCGAAGGCCGCCAGTGCGCGCGCTCGGTCGACGCGTACCTGATGGGGCATTCGGAACTGCCGCGCTGAGCTGAAGCGCGCGAGCGGGTTTCGAAGACGGCCGGGCGTCCGAAGGGGCGCCCGGTTTTTTATTGGGCCGAGCGCTGCCGGCAATCAATAAAGCATCAATTAAATCGACAATTTATAAAAACAAAAATATCAAACGATATATTGAGGTAGAGATTGAATCGGGGTCTATCGCCACCTATAGTGATTTTCGCCTGATTAATTCAGGTGCATGAAAAAGGTCTGGTTTTCATACTTTTTGGAGAAAATCATGGCGTATATATCGATGTCGTTTCAGTTTACGCAAGACCCCACGCGCGTCCTCGGTGTTGCCCAGAACAATACCAACGGCAGCGTGATCGGCCCCAATGCCCCGGTACAACTGCGCTACTTCACCGACCCGAATGTGCAGACCCTGTGGGACTACGATCCCACCCACGGTTGCATCATTCTGGATTTCAGCGATTCGAACGGCGGCGGCAAGCTGGCGGTCGACTTCGCAGACGGGAAGGTCGCGCCCGAAACGCCGCTGGTCCTGCGTCCGTTCACGGGGGCGCCGTCGCAGCGCTGGAGCATTTCGATTCGCCCGGGATATATTACGTCCCTCGCCAACACCGGCCTCGTGATCGACGACCATTACGATAGCCTGCAAGCGAACAACCTCGTCTGGGCATTCCCCTACAACGGGACCCACGCACAGCAATGGACGCCGGTTCATGCCTTCCAGGCAGTGGCCGAAAGAGCGCCGCAATCGCTACGAGCATAAGAACGGTTCGTTGTCGCCACGGGGAAGCGGTGCCCGTGGCGGCAACGGGGCGGCCCATTCCGTGCGCGAATGCCGTGACCTGGAAAACCGCTTCGGTTCGCCACATTAATTTCTGCTTTGGCATGCTCGCGTTTTGAGAAATTTTCCATGGCTAATCGGATGGCATGAAAAGCCGGTTCAATGGCGGGTTTTGTTTTTCGTCGTGATTTCTATTTGGCGCTCCGCTATTGCGAACGTTTTCCGGTGCGAAAAGCCGCGAATCGCCACCGCGCTATTTTCGGACTGGATCGCTACTTGGCGCCGCGCCAACCACTCCGCGTGACGAAGTGCGTGGCTTCGCGGCACACACGAGTCCCAGGCATGCATGCGCCGGCCGCTTGCTCCCCCCGTTGCGCGTCCCGCATCTTCCCGAAGCGTCGCCTAACCTGATCACATCGGGCGTTGATGTTTCGTTTCGCGATTTCGAAGCCTTTCGTTTTGTAATAACCATTGAGAACTGTCTTCGCCGCGTTCGCACGGCCGCCGCGTATGACGCCCCCATTTACAACGACTCTGGATGGAGGCATTCGTGCATGGGTTGATCGACGCCGCCAACGGCGTGTTGTGGAATGACGTGCTGATCGCACTGCTGCTCGGCGCCGGCAACATCGCCGGCGTCGCGGTCGCGCTGACGGTCGGCGGGGCGGGCGCGATCTTCCGGATGTGGATGACGGCGCTCGTCGGGATGTCGTCGGCGTTCGTTCCCGAACTCGCTCACGTGCTGCCGGCCGACGTGTGGGGCGAGCACGGCCCGCTGCCGCAGCGAGCGGCGCCTGTCGAAGTGGTGGCCGAAGCACGCGTGGCGGTGCGCGAGTCATGAACGGCGACCGGCTCCGTGTGTTCGTCGCACTGATGCCCGATACGGCGTCGCGCGATGCGTTGCACGCGCTGCCGGTCACCCGCGGCGCGCGGCGCACGCTGCCCGCGCAACTGCACGTGACGCTCGCGTTCATCGGCGCGATCGAACGCGCGCGTTGCGACGCGCTGGCCGCACGCCTGCCGGCGCTCGCGGCCGCGCATGCTTTGCCGTTGCAGCCGGTCGAGCGGATTGCATGGTGGCCGAGCCTGCCGCGCGCGAGGCTGATCGTCGCGGAACTCGCGCCCGATCCCGCCTGTGCGGCGCTGAATGCCGAGTTGTCCTCGCTGCTGCGCGAGCTGGGCGTGCCGGCCGACCGCCGGCCGTTCCGGCCGCACGTCACGCTCGCGCGGCTGCCACGCGACGCGGACGGGCAGCCCGCGCACGGCGGCGCGACCGGGCGGCCGGTTGCGCTGCGTTTCGTCGCGCTGACGCTATTTGAAAGCTGGTTGTCGCACGACGGCGTGTCGCATGTGCCGATCGTGTCGGTGCCGATCGTGTCGGCGTAGCGGGAAGACGGGAAGGACGCGGAAGAGAAGGCCGGCGCGGCATGCGCCGGCCTTCTGTTGAGCGGTTACGCGGCGACCTTGTCGCTGTCGTTCACGCGTTCGACGTTGATCGTGCCGACGTGGAACGCGGCCAGCGACTCGCGGTGCGCAATGCTGACGATCGCGGCCTTCGGCAGCCGTTCGGCGAACAGATGATAGAGCCGCGCTTCGTTGTCGGCGTCGAGCGCGCTCGTCGCTTCGTCGAGGAACAGGAAGTCCGGCTTGTGCAGCAGCACGCGCGCGCCGGCGAGACGCTGCTGTTCGCCCGGCGACAGCACGCGCGTCCAGTGGCCGGTCTCGCCGAGGCGCTCGACGTAGTCTTCGAGGCGGCACGCGCGCAGCGCGTCGCGGCACGCGTCGTCGGTGAACGTGTCGGGCGCGGCCGGATACGTGAGCGCTGCTTTCAGCGTGCCGATCGGCAGGTAACTCGTCTGCGGCACGAACATCATCCGCGCGCCGACCGGCGCGTCGATCGCGCCGTCGCCGAACGGCCAGAGGCCCGCGAGCGCGCGCATGAACGTGCTCTTGCCGGAACCCGACTTGCCGATCACGAGCCAGCGCGAGCCGGGTTCGATCGTCACGTTGCCGATGTTCGCGAGCGCGTTGCCGTTCGGCAGCGCGAGCTTCAGCGACGACGTCGACAGCTTCGCGGCATCGACGTAGTGCAGGTTGATGCCGCCGTGCTCGGTCGCGGGCGACAGGCTTTCCTTCAGGTGCGACGTGCCCATCACGCGCTTGAATTCACGCAGACGGTTGACGGTGGCGCGCCATTCGACGAGGGTCGAGTAACTGTTGATGAACCACGAGAACGAATCGCTGACGGTGCCGAACGCGGACGAGATCTGCATCAGCACGCCGAACGAGAACGCGCCGGCGAAATAGCGCGGCGCCGCGACGACGAGCGGGAAGATGATCGCGATCTGCCCGTAGAAGCTCAGCACGAACGTGAGGCGCTTCGTGTACTTCATCACGCGCCACCAGTTGTCGCGAATGCGCGTGAACAGGCTCTGCGCGTTGGCGGTCTCGGTTTTCTCGCCGTCGTAGAACGCGATCTGCTCGGCGTTCTCGCGCACGCGGATCAGCCCGAAGCGGAAGTCGGCCTCGACGCGCTGCTGCTGGTAGTTGATCGACACGAGCGGGTGACCGACCTTCTGGATGATCAGCGAGCCGACCACCGCGTACAGCGCGGCCGCCCACACCATGTAGCCGGGGATCGTGATCGGCGTTGCGCCGAGCGAGAGCGTGAGCGCGCCGGCGAGCGACCACAGGATCGTGATGAACGACACGAGCGTGACGACCGTCGACAGCAGGTCGAGCGACAGTGCGAGCGTCGTCGTCGCGAACGACTGGAGGTCGTCGGTGATCCGCTGGTCGGGGTTGTCGGCGAGACGGTCGCGTTCGATCCGGTAGAACGCGCGATCGCCGAGCCACTGGCCGAGAAACCGGTCGGTCAGCCACTGGCGCCAGCGGAACCCGAGCATCTGGCGCAGGTAGCGGCCGTACACCGCGAGGATGATGAAGCCGAACGCGAGCGCGGAGAACTGCATCAGCAGGTTCGGGAAGTCGTGGACGTCCTTCGACTGCAGCGCGTTGTAGAACTGCGCGTTCCACTTGTTCAGCTTGACGTTGATCCAGACCACGCAGAGGTTGATCGCGATGATCGTGACCAGCAGCCCCCACGCGACTTTCCATTCGGACGACACCCAGTAGGGCTTGATGAGGCTCCATGCGGATACCGGGCGCTCGTCCTGCGGCGCGTCGGAGGCGGAGCGGACGGGATCGATCGATTGGGTCATGTGCTTCCTGATGAGTAGCCGGCGCGCGGGCCGGGCGGAGCCGGACGCGCGCCGCAATACGGCATGCCGGGACGAGGTGCCGACTGACGGCGGGCGTCCGGATGGTGGCCCGCGCGTCTTAAACGGCACTTAAGGCCGGCGGTGACGCGGCAACCGGCCGCTCGCGCGGCCGGCCTGCGGGCATTGTGCCAGAGCGGCGCGGCGCGACGGCGAATTTGCCGCAAGGGGACAGTTTGCGGCGCTTTCCGCTTTTATGGTCTAATGGCCGACGACGAAACAGGGGTGCTTCGAGCGCGGCCGACGGACAGTTCCGGGCAATGCGGCGAGGCTGAGAAAGACCCTTCGCACCCGATCCGGGTAATACCGGCGAGGGAAGTTTCTGATCCCGCCGGGCCGCGCTGGCCGCCATCCCACATGGTCAGCGCCCGAGTCCCGCCCGGCCGGCCTTTGCTGCCGGTTTCGTCCTTTTGGGTACGCGCGTCGCGCGTTACGGAAGGAATGATGACCGCTCAATCTTCAGTCTTTTGCGCTGTTCCCGATCCGCTGTCGTGTGCGTCTGCACGGGACCGTGTGCGCGCGTCGACATCCGTCGCATGCGCCCGCCTGGTTCGCGGGGAGGGGGCGCGATGAACCTCCATGCTTCCCGGCCGGATTTCGCGGTAATCGGCGGCGGCCTCGTCGGCCGCCTGATCGCGTGGCGGCTCGCGGGCGACGGGCATCGCGTCGCGCTGTACGAACGCGGCGGCCCGGACGGCGAGCAGTCGGCCGCGTGGGTCGCGGCCGCGATGCTCGCGCCGCTCGCCGAGGCGGCGAGTGCCGAGCTGCTGATCACCGAGCTCGGCGCCGCATCGCTCGCGCGCTGGCCGCAATGGCTCGCGGAACTGCCCGAACCGGTGTTCTTCCAGCAGCACGGCACGCTCGTCGTCTGGCATCACGCGGATCGTGCCGAGGCGCCGTTGTTCGAGCGGCGCGTGCGCGCGAACGCGCCGGCCGAGCTGTTCGACGGCGGCTTCGTCGCGCTGGCCGGTGCGCAGGTCGACGCGGCCGAGCCCGCGCTCGCGGGGCGCTTCGCGCGCGGCCTGATGCTGCCGCGCGAAGGGCAGCTCGACAACCGGCAGGCGCTGCGCGCGCTCGCGGCGGGCCTCGCGCAACGCGGCGTCGAGCTGCACTGGCACGCGACGATCGACGACGCGAACCGGCCCGACGCGCATTTCACGATCGATTGCCGCGGGCTCGGCGCGAAATCCGCGCTGCCCGCGCTGCGCGGCATCCGCGGCGAGGTCGCGCGCGTGCATGCGCCCGGCATCGGGCTCACGCGGCCCGTGCGGCTGCTGCATCCGCGCTATCCGCTGTACATCGCGCCGAAACAGGACGACCTGTACGTGATCGGCGCAACCGAGGTGGAGGGCGAGGACATGTCGCCCGTCAGCGTGCGCTCGGCGCTCGAACTGCTGAGCGCGGCGTTCTCCGTGCACCCGGCATTCGGCGAGGCGCGCATCCTCGAACTCAACGCGCAGTGCCGCCCGACGCTGCCCGACCATCGCCCGGCGGTGATCTGGGATGGCGCGACGACGCTCGCCGTCAACGGCCTGTACCGGCACGGCTTCATGATCGCGCCGGAAGTCGCGCATGCGGCGGTCGCGTTCGCGCACGCCGCGCTCGGCGGCACGTTCGCCGATGCCGACGCGTTCGCCGCGTGGCGCGATGCCGCGCGCTGGCCGACGCTCCTTCATCACCGCGACGACGCGCGCCAGCCGGCCTGACGCGCGCCGCCGACCAAATTCGATCAAGCCTCATGGATATCCAGATCAACCAACAGACGCTGACGCTGCCCGACGGCGCGACGGTGGCCGACGCGCTCGCCGCGTACGGCGCGCGTCCGCCGTACGCGGTCGCGCTGAACGGCAATTTCGTCGCGCGCACGCAGCATGCGGCGCGCGCGCTCGCGACGGGCGACAAGCTCGACGTGGTGCACCCCGTCGCGGGCGGCTGAGCGCCGCCGGTTCGCCACCGCTCTTCCAGGAAAACGACATGACGTCCCTCACTTCCGCCGACGCGCTGACGCTGTACGGCGAAACCTTCGCAAGCCGCGTGCTGCTCGGCACGTCGCGCTATCCGTCGCTGCAGTCGCTGTCCGACTCGATCGCCGCGTCGCGCCCCGGGATGGTGACGGTCGCGCTGCGCCGCCAGATGACCGGGGGCACCGCCGAGGCCGGTTTCTTCGACCTGCTCAAGCGTCACGCGGTGCCGTTGCTGCCGAACACGGCCGGCTGCCAGACCGTCGCCGAGGCGGTGACGACCGCGCACATGGCGCGCGAGGTGTTCGACACCGACTGGATCAAGCTCGAGCTGATCGGCGACGACTATACGCTGCAGCCCGACCCGGTCGGGCTGATCGAGGCGGCCGCGCAACTGGTCAAGGACGGCTTCAAGGTGCTGCCTTACTGCACCGAGGATCTCGTGATCGGCCGGCGCCTGCTCGACGTCGGTTGCGAGGCGCTGATGCCGTGGGGCGCGCCGATCGGCACCGGCAAGGGCGTCGTGAACCCGTACGGGCTGCGCGTGTTGCGCGAGCGGCTGCCGGACGTGCCGCTGATCGTCGACGCGGGGCTCGGGGTGCCGTCGCACGCGTGCCAGGTGATGGAGTGGGGTTTCGACGGCGTGCTGCTGAACACGGCCGTGTCGCAGGCCACGCACCCGGAGATCATGGCGCGCGCGTTCGCGCAGGGCGTCGAGGCCGGCCGTGCGGCCTACCTCGCCGGGCCGATGGATGCGCGCGAGACCGCGCATGCGAGCACGCCGGTCGTCGGGATGCCGTTCTGGCACCAGGACGGAGGCGGCGCATGAGCGCGCGCTTCGCCGATGCCTTCTGGCCGCCAGCCGACGAGCTGGCCGAAGCGGCAGAGCGGATTCGCGCGCGCCTCGGCGACTGGCCGGCCGGCACGACGCCGTGGCGGCTCTGCGTCGTGGCGCCCGACGTGCCGGCCGACGGCGACGTGCTGATCGTGTCGGCCGGCGACCGTGCCGCGCAGGCGCGCGCGTCGGCCGCATCGCGCCCCGCATCGCCGGATGCGGTCGCGATCGAATTCGACGAGCGCGGCGCCGTGCTGCATGCCGCGGGCGTGCGCCACGCGCTGGAAGCCGCGCATCCGCTCGCCGACGACTGGATCGCGGCGCTCGCCGCGTTCCTCGACTGCGGTTTCGCGCCGATCGACGCGCTGGTGCTCGCGCTGGCGTGGCGGGACGGCGACGAAACCCGCGATGCCGATGCGTGGCCGGTCGACGCCGCACGGTTTCCGCGTGTCGCCGGCCTGGCCGCCGCACCGGAGCCGGCATTCCCGCCGTGCCCCGCGCAACTGGGCCTGTATCCGGTCGTCCCGGATGCCGAATGGGTCGAGCGCGTGCTGGATTGCGGCGCGCGGACCGTGCAGCTGCGCGTGAAAGGCGCGGAGCCGGACGCATTGCGCCGGGAAATCGCGCGCGCGGTCGCGGCCGGGCGCCGCTATCCCGATGCGCGCGTGTTCATCAACGATCACTGGCAGATCGCAGTAGAAGAGGGTGCGTACGGCGTACATCTGGGCCAGGAGGATCTGGAAACGGCCGATCTGGCCGCGATCGCGCGCGCCGGCCTGCGGCTCGGGCTGTCGAGCCACGGTTATTACGAGATGTTGCGGGCCTTGCACGAGCGCCCGAGCTATCTGGCGCTCGGTCCCGTCTACGCGACCGCGACCAAGGCAGTCGCGGCGCCGCCGCAGGGCCTGGCGAGGATTGCCCGCTATGCGCGCTTCGCGGGGGCGCGGGCGCCGCTCGTCGCGATCGGCGGCGTGGGGCTCGACGCGTTGCCGGACGTGCTGACGACGGGCGTCGGCAGCGTCGCGGTCGTCAGTGCGGTAACGGGCGCGATCGATTATCGGGCGGCCGTTGCTGCATTGCAGCAATGCTTTGCCCGACAATTTGACAATCATTGACCGCAGGGCCCGGAACGGCGTCACGACATCATTCCAATGCAGGCCCTATAATTCGGCGTTCTGCGTAAAAGGACTGTCAGCTCCGTGAGCCCCACTCCTACCGAGACCCTGCTGGAACTTCGCGACGTCGACTTTGGCTACGGCGACCGCCTCGTCCTGTCGAACCTGAACATGCGCTTCGGGCGCGGCCAGGTCGTCGCCGTCATGGGCGGGTCGGGTTGCGGCAAGACGACCGTGCTGCGCCTGATCGGCGGGCTGGTGCGCGCACGCCGCGGCCAGGTGCTGTTCGACGGCGCCGACGTCGGCGCGCAGACGCGCGACGGCCTGTACGCGCTGCGCCGCAAGATGGGCATGCTGTTCCAGTTCGGCGCGCTGTTTACCGACATGTCCGTGTTCGAGAACGTCGCGTTCGCGCTGCGCGAACACACCGACCTGCCCGACGACCTGATCCGCGATCTGGTGCTGATGAAGCTCAATGCGGTCGGCCTGCGCGGCGCGCGAGACCTGATGCCGTCCGAGGTGTCGGGCGGGATGGCGCGCCGCATCGCGCTCGCGCGCGCGATCGCGCTCGACCCGCAGCTCATCATGTACGACGAACCGTTCGCGGGCCTCGATCCGATCTCGCTCGGCATCACCGCGAACCTGATCCGCACGCTGAACGAGGCGCTCGGCGCGACGTCGATCCTCGTCACGCACGACGTGCCGGAATCGTTCGCGATCGCCGACTACGTGTATTTTCTGGCCAACGGCGGCGTGCTCGCGCAGGGTACGCCCGACGAGCTGCGCGCATCGACCGACCCGAGCGTGCGCCAGTTCATCGACGGCGCGCCGGACGGCCCGTTCAAATTTCATTACACGAGCCCGCCGCTGGCAGCGGATTTCGGGCTCGGCGGAGGGCGCGCATGATCAGCGCGATCGGACGTTACGTCATCGGCGGCCTCGAGCGCGCGGGCTACGGCACGCGGCTGTTCGTGCGCCTCGTGCTGGAATTCTTCCCGCTGTTGCGCCGGCCGCGGCTGGTCACGAAGCAGATCCACTTCCTCGGCAACTATTCGTTCGTGATCATCGCCGTGTCGGGCCTGTTCGTCGGCTTCGTGCTCGGCCTGCAGGGCTACTACACGCTGAATCGCTACGGTTCCGAGCAGGCGCTCGGCCTGCTGGTCGCGCTGTCGCTCGTGCGCGAGCTCGGCCCGGTCGTGACCGCGCTGCTGTTCGCGGGCCGCGCGGGCACGTCGCTGACGGCCGAGATCGGCCTGATGAAGGCCGGCGAGCAGCTCACCGCGCTCGAGATGATGGCCGTCGACCCGGTCAAGACGGTGATCGCGCCGCGCCTGTGGGCCGGCATCATCGCGATGCCGCTGCTCGCCGCGATCTTCAACGCGGTCGGCGTGCTCGGCGGCTATTTCGTCGGGGTCGTGCTGATCGGCGTCGATCCGGGCGCGTTCTGGTCGCAGATGCAGGGCGGGGTCCAGGTATGGGCCGACGTCGGCAACGGCGTGATCAAGAGCATCGTGTTCGGGTTCGCCGTGACCTTCATTGCACTGTTTCAAGGGTATGAAGCGAAGCCCACGCCCGAGGGCGTGTCGCGCGCGACAACCAAGACGGTCGTGTTCGCGTCGCTCGCCGTACTCGGCCTCGATTTCCTGCTGACCGCGCTGATGTTCAGCTAAGCCTCAGCCAAGCCAAATTTTGGGATGACGATGAAAAAGACTGCTCTCGACTTCTGGGTCGGCCTGTTCGTGGTGGTGGGCTTCCTTGCGGTGCTGTTCCTGGCGCTCAAGGTCGGCAACATGAGCTCGCTGTCGTTTCAGCCGACCTACTCGGTGCGGATGAAATTCGACAACATCGGCGGGCTGAAGCCGCGCGCGGCCGTGAAAAGCGCGGGCGTCGTGGTCGGCCGCGTGAAGGCGATCGGCTTCGATCCCAACACCTATCAGGCGCTGGTGACGATCGATATCGACGGCCAGTATCCGTTCCCGAAGGATTCGTCCGCGAAGATCCTGACGTCGGGCCTGCTCGGCGAGCAGTACATCGGCCTCGATCCGGGCGGCGACACCGAAATGCTGAAGGCGGGCGATACGATCACGATGACGCAGTCGGCGATCGTGCTCGAGAACCTGATCGGCCAGTTCCTGTACAGCAAGGCAGCCGACGCGGGTGGCGCGAAGCCGGCATCCGGCGCCTCGGCCGCACCGGCGGCGCCCGCACCGGTCGCGGTGCCGGCCTCCGCGGTGTCCGGTTCGGCCGCCCAATAACCACACGAGAGAAAGACCAGAGGGTAATGACCATGCAGACGATCCGCATCAGGCACGCCGCGCTCGCGGTGGCGGCAGTCGCCGCGTTGAGCGGTTGCGCGACCGTGCAGACGCCGACCAAGGGCGATCCGCTCGAAGGCTTCAACCGGTCGATGTACAAGTTCAACGACACGGTCGACACGTACGCGCTGAAACCGGTCGCGAAGGGCTACCAGTACGTGGTGCCGCAGCCGGTGCGCGACAGCGTGACGAACTTCTTCTCGAACATCGGCGACGTCTACATCGCGGCGAACAACATCGTGCAGCTGCGGATCGCGGACGGCGTCGGCGACATCATGCGCGTCGTGATCAACACGGTGTTCGGCGTCGGCGGCCTGTTCGACGTCGCGACGATCGCGAAACTGCCGAAGCACACGGCCGACTTCGGGATCACGATGGGTCGCTACGGCATGCCGTCGGGTCCGTATCTCGTGCTGCCGCTGCTCGGCCCGAGCACGCTGCGCGACACGGCCGGCCTCGGCGTCGACTACGTCGGCAACCCGCTCACCTACGTGAAGCCGGACGGCCTGAGCTGGGGCCTGTTCGGCGTGAACCTCGTCAACACGCGTGCGAACCTGCTCGGCGCGGGCGACGTGCTGGATGCCGCGGCGCTCGACAAGTATTCGTTCGTGCGCAACGCGTACCTGCAACGCCGCCAGATGCTGATCGACAACGCGCGCGGCGAGGCCTCGACGACCTCGAGCAACGATGCGCTGCCGAAGTACGACCTGCCGGACGACGGCGCGGCACCGGCGGCAGCCGGTGCGGCCGGGACGGCGGGCGCCGCGGCAGTCGGTGGCGCGACGGCGCCGGCCGGCGCATCGGGCGCGGCCGTTGCCGCACCGGCGTCGGGTGCCGCCCAGGCGCCGAACCCGGCCAGCGCGACGACCGTGCCGCCGATGCAGGTGGCGCCGCCGTCGCCGGGCGGATTCCGCTTCCCGAGCATCCGGCTGCACTGACGCGCTTACATTCGTTACAGCCGGAAACGATTCAGTCGGTAGCGCACGCGAACCTTCGCGTAATCTACCGGCTCCAACCTTCGCATCGACTCTTCATGCAGGTCTCCATGATGAAAAAACTGTTCCTGATTCCCGTTTTCGCGGCGCTGTTCTCGTTCGGCAGCGCAGCTCACGCGCAAGTCGACCAGTCGAACCCGCAGGCGCTGATCAAGACGGCGACGCAGCAGGTGCTCGACGAGGTCAAGCAGCAGACGATCAAGCAGGGCGACACCAACCGCATCATTACGATCGTCAACAAGGACATCCTGCCGTACACCGATTTCCGCCGCACCACGCAGCTCGCGATGGGCCGCAACTGGCGCACGGCGTCGGCCGAGCAGCAGCAACAGGTTCAGGAGCAGTTCAAGCTGCTGCTGATCCGCACGTATTCGGGCGCGCTTGCGCAGCTGAAGCCGGACCAGCAGATCCAGTACCCGCCGTTCCGTGCCGATCCGGCCGACACCGACGTCGTCGTGAAGACGGTCGCGATGAACAACGGCCAGCCGGTCCAGATCGATTACCGCCTGTACAAGACGGCCAACGGCTGGAAGGTGTATGACCTGAACGTGCTGGGCGCATGGCTGATCCAGACGTACCAGCAGCAGTTCAACGAGAAGATCCAGCAAAGCGGCGTGGACGGCCTGATCAAGTTCCTGACGCAGCGCAACCAGGAACTTGCCGCCGGCAAGCAGGCGTCGTGAGCGGCTTCGCGGCCGGCTCCTCGCTGACCGTCGCGAGCGCGAAGTCCGCGCTCGCGGACGGTCTCGCGCGCATCGACGCGGGCGAAACCGCCGTCGACTGCGCGGCGCTGACGCAGTTCGACTCGTCCGCGCTCGCCGTGCTGCTCGCATGGCAACGTGCCGCCAAAGCGCGCGGCGCGACCCTCGACATCCTCAATCTCCCCTCGAAGCTCGCCAGCCTCGCGCGCGCCTACGGCGTCGACGCGCTCATCGACGGCACCGGGCGACATTGACCCTGTCCGACCGAAGCCTGCCGCGCCAGCCGGCGCGCGCACGCTTCAGGCCGCGCGCCTTAGGCGCCGGCTCCACCAGCCGGTTTGCCCTATAATCAAGCGTTTTGCGGGGCAGCCAATCGGCGTCCGGCCCCCATTTTCTTTCGCAGCAAGCACAGAATAGGCGTCGCGGCCCCTGCGCCGCGCACAGTCATGTCAGCCATAGAAATCCGTCACGTCAAGAAGCGCTACAAATCGCTTCAGGCGCTCAAGGGCGTCAGCCTGTCGGTCGAGGAGGGCGAGTTTTTCGGTCTGCTCGGCCCGAACGGCGCAGGCAAGACCACGCTCATCAGTATCCTCGCCGGGCTCGCCCGGGCCGATGAAGGCAGTATCTCGGTGCGCGGCCACGACGTCGTCAAGGACTTCCGCGGTGCGCGCCGCGCGCTCGGCGTCGTGCCGCAGGAACTCGTGTTCGACCCGTTCTTCACCGTCCGCGAGACGCTGCGGATCCAGTCCGGCTATTTCGGGCTGCGCCGCAACGACGACTGGATCGACGAAGTGATGGCCAATCTCGACCTCACCGAGAAGGCCGACGCGAACATGCGCGCGCTGTCGGGCGGGATGAAGCGCCGCGTGCTGGTCGCGCAGGCGCTCGTGCACCGGCCGCCCGTGATCGTGCTCGACGAGCCGACGGCCGGCGTCGACGTCGAGCTGCGCCAGACGCTGTGGAAATTCATCTCGCGGCTGAACCGCGAAGGCCACACGATCGTCCTGACCACGCATTACCTCGAGGAAGCCGAGTCGCTGTGCGACCGCATCGCGATGCTGCGTCGCGGGGAAGTCGTCGCGCTCGACCGCACCGACGCGCTGCTGCGCCGCTTCGCGGGGTTGCAGCTGTACCTGCGGCTGGCAACGGGCGCGCTGCCCGCCGAGCTGCGCGGGCTGGAGACCGATCCGGCCGCACGCGCGCCGGGCGAGCATTTGCTGCGTCTGACGAGCTACGACGATGTCGAACGGATTCTCGCGCAGTGTCGCGCGGCGGGCTGCACGTTCGACGAGATCGAGGTCCGCAAGGCCGACCTCGAGGATGTGTTCGTCCAGGTGATGAACGGGGCAGAAGTCGTCGAGGGATTGGCATGAGCGGTTTTCAAACGCTGTTCTACAAGGAACTCCTGCGTTTCTGGAAGGTGTCGTTCCAGACGGTGTGCGCACCGATCGTGACGGCGCTGCTGTACCTGACGATCTTCGGCCACGCGCTGTCGGGCCGCGTCGAGGTGTATCCGGGCGTCGAGTACGTGAGCTTCCTGGTCCCCGGCCTCGTGATGATGAGCGTGCTGCAGAACGCATTCGCGAACAGCTCGTCGTCGCTGATCCAGTCGAAGATCACCGGCAACCTCGTGTTCGTGCTGCTGCCGCCGCTGTCCTATCGGGACATGTTCGGCGCGTACGTGCTCGCATCCGTCGTGCGCGGGCTCGCGGTCGGCGCGGGCGTGTTCGTCGTGACGATCTGGTTTGTCCCGATGCATTTCGCGGCGCCGCTGTTCATCATCGCGTTCGCGCTGCTCGGCTCGGCGATCCTCGGCACGCTCGGGCTGATCGCCGGGATCTGGGCCGAGAAGTTCGACCAGCTCGCCGCGTTCCAGAACTTCCTGATCATGCCGCTGACGTTCCTGTCCGGCGTGTTCTATTCGACGCACTCGCTGCCGCCCGTGTGGCGCGAGATCTCGCGTCTCAACCCGTTTTTCTACATGATCGACGGCTTCCGTTTCGGGTTCTTCGGCGCGTCCGACATCAACCCGCTCGCGAGCCTCGCGATCGTCACCGGTTTCTTCGTGCTGCTCGCGATGTTCGCGATGCGGCTGCTCGCGACCGGCTACAAACTGCGTCATTGATATCGACGGCGGCGGCCGCCACGGGCGGCGCGCGCCGACAGGAGCCCCTCATGTTGCCGACTCCCGAACAGGTCAAGCAATACATCGCCGGCGGTCTCGCCTGCACTCATCTGGAAGTCGAAGGCGACGGCCAGCATTTCTTCGCGACGATCGTGTCGACGGCCTTCGAAGGCAAGCGGCCGATCCAGCGGCACCAGCTCGTCTATGCGGCGCTCGGCGATCGCATGAAGCAGGAAATTCACGCGCTTAGCATGAAGACGCTGACGCCCGCCGAATGGCAGAACGCATAAACCGGAACCACTGAGTGCAAGTCACCGTCAACGAGCGCGACGCCGTCCAGAGCGTCGCCACGGCACACCCGGCCGCCAACGGGGAATCGCAGGGACATGGGATGGACAAGCTGGTGATCGAAGGCGGTCGCCGGTTGTCGGGCGAGATCGTCGTGTCGGGTGCGAAGAACGCCGCGCTGCCGATCCTGTGCGCGGGGCTGCTCAGCGCCGAGCCGGTCGAACTCGACAACGTGCCGAACCTGAAGGACGTGCGCACCACGCTGAAGGTGCTGAACCAGATGGGCGTGAAGAGCGCAACGGACGGCTGCCGCGTGCAGCTCGACGCATCGCGCGTCGACAACCTCGTCGCGCCGTACGAGCTCGTCAAGACGATGCGCGCGTCGATCCTCGTGCTCGGGCCGCTGCTCGCGCGCTTCGGCGAGGCCAAGGTGTCGCTGCCGGGCGGCTGCGCGATCGGCGCGCGGCCGGTCGACCAGCACATCAAGGGCCTGCAGGCGATGGGCGCCGAGATCAGCATCGAGCACGGCTTCATCGAGGCACGCGCGAAGCGCCTGAAGGGCGCGCGCATCGTGACCGACATGATCACGGTGACGGGGACGGAAAACCTGCTGATGGCCGCGACGCTGGCCGACGGCGAGACGGTGATCGAGAACGCGGCACGCGAGCCGGAAGTGAGCGATCTCGCACACTTGCTGGTCGCGATGGGCGCGAAAATCGACGGCATCGGCACCGACCGCCTCGTGATCCAGGGCGTCGAGCGGCTGCACGGCGCACGCCATTCGGTGATTCCCGACCGCATCGAGGCCGGCACGTTCCTGTGCGCGGTCGCGGCGGCGGGCGGCGACGTGATGCTGACGGGCGTGCGCCCGCACATCCTCGACGCGGTGATCGACAAGCTGCGCGAGGCCGGCGTGTCGATCGAGGAAGGCGACAGCTGGCTGCGCGTGAAGATGGACCGCCGCCCGCAGGCGGTGACGATCCGCACGTCGGAATACCCGGCGTTCCCGACTGACATGCAGGCGCAGTTCATGGCCCTCAATTCGGTCGCGACGGGCACCGCGCAGGTCGTCGAGACCATCTTCGAGAACCGCTTCATGCACGTGCAGGAGCTGAACCGGCTCGGCGCGAACATCACGATCGACGGCAACACGGCGCTCGTGACGGGCGTCGACAAGCTGTCCGGCGCGAACGTGATGGCAACCGACCTGCGCGCGTCGGCGAGCCTCGTGATCGCCGGGCTGCGCGCCGAAGGCGAAACGCTCGTCGACCGCATCTACCACCTGGACCGCGGTTACGACCGCATGGAAACCAAACTGACCGCCGTCGGCGCGAACGTGCGCCGCCTCTCCGGGAGCCAAGCATGACCGCGCCGCTGACCCTCGCCCTGTCGAAGGGCCGGATTTTCGAGGAAACCCTGCCGCTGCTGGCGGCCGCCGGCGTGCAGGTGGCCGAGGATCCGGAAACGTCGCGCAAGCTGATCCTGCCGACGACCGATCCGAACCTGCGCGTGATCATCGTGCGCGCGAGCGACGTGCCGACCTATGTCGAATACGGCGCGGCCGACTTCGGCGTGGCCGGCAAGGACGTGCTGGTCGAGCACGGCGGCTCGGGCCTCTACCAGCCGATCGATCTGAACATTGCACGCTGCCGGATGTCGGTGGCCGTGCCGGCCGGTTTCGACTACGCGAACGCGGTGCGCCAGGGCGCGCGCCTGCGGGTCGCGACCAAGTACGTCGAAACGGCACGCGAACACTTCGCCGCGAAGGGCGTGCACGTCGACCTGATCAAGCTGTACGGCTCGATGGAGCTGGCGCCGCTCGTCGGGCTGGCCGACGCGATCGTCGACCTCGTCAGCTCGGGCGGCACGCTGAAGGCGAACAATCTGGTCGAGGTCGAGGAGATCATGGCGATCTCGTCGCGCCTCGTCGTGAACCAGGCTGCGCTGAAGTTGAAGCGCGCGGCGCTCAAGCCGATTCTCGACGCGTTCGAACGCGCGTCGCAGAATGGCAATTGAGCGCATCACCGTAACGGAACTTCCATGGCCATCACCATCCGCAAACTCGATTCGACCAGCGACGGCTTCGACGCCGCGCTGCGTGCGGTGCTCGCGTTCGAGGCGAGCGAGGACGAAGCGATCGAGCAGTCGGTCGCGCAGATTCTCGCCGACGTTAAGTCGCGCGGCGACGCCGCGGTGCTCGAGTACACGAACCGCTTCGACCGGCTGGACGCCAGCAGCGTCGCCGCGCTCGAACTGCCGCAGGACGCGCTGCAGACGGCGCTCGACGGCCTCGCGCCGAAGGCGCGCGCGGCGCTGGAAGCCGCCGCCGCACGCGTGCGGGCGTATCACGAGAAACAGAAGATCGAGTGCGGCACCCATAGCTGGCAGTACACGGAAAGCGACGGCACGGTGCTCGGCCAGAAGGTCACGCCGCTCGACCGCGTCGGCCTGTACGTGCCGGGCGGCAAGGCCGCCTATCCGTCGTCGGTGCTGATGAACGCGATTCCCGCGCGGGTCGCGGGCGTCGGCGAGATCGTGATGGTCGTGCCGACTCCGGACGGCGTGAAGAACGACCTCGTGCTCGCCGCGGCGCTGCTCGGCGGCGTCGATCGCGTGTTCACGATCGGCGGTGCGCAGGCGGTCGGCGCGCTCGCGTACGGCACGGCCACGGTGCCGGCGGTCGACAAGATCTGCGGGCCGGGCAACGCGTACGTCGCGTCGGCCAAGCGCCGCGTGTTCGGCACGGTCGGCATCGACATGATCGCCGGACCGTCGGAAATCCTCGTGCTGTGCGACGGCACGACCGATCCGAGCTGGGTCGCGATGGACCTGTTCTCGCAGGCCGAACACGACGAACTCGCGCAGTCGATCCTGCTGTGCCCGGACGCCGCGTTCCTCGAGCGCGTCGAGAAGGCGATCGACGAGCTGCTGCCGACGATGCCGCGCCAGGACGTGATCCGCGCGTCGCTCGAAGGCCGCGGCGCGCTGATCAAGGTGCGCGACATGGCCGAAGCGTGCCGGATCGCGAACGACATCGCGCCCGAGCACCTCGAGATTTCCGCGCTGGAGCCGCAGCAATGGGGCCAGCAGATCCGCCACGCCGGCGCGATCTTCCTCGGCCGCTACACGAGCGAAAGCCTTGGCGACTACTGCGCCGGCCCGAACCACGTGCTGCCGACCTCGCGCACCGCGCGCTTTTCGTCGCCGCTCGGCGTGTACGACTTCATCAAGCGCTCGAGCCTGATCGAAGTCAGCGCCGAAGGTGCGCAGACGCTGGGCGAGATTGCTTCCGAACTCGCATACGGCGAAGGGCTGCAGGCGCACGCGCGCAGTGCCGAGCTCCGGATGAAGGGGTGACCCGCGCGCCGGAGCCGATGCCGACGCATCGACTCCGGACGACCAGGAGACCAAGCGCAGGGCGGCAGCCGCCGCCCTGCCGACCAATTTGACGCCGGCGCGACGCACGCCGGCTTGAGACCATGACGACGCCACAAGACATCATCCGCCGCGACGTGCTCGCAATGACGAGCTACCCGGTGCCCGACGCGAGCGGGTTCGTGAAGCTGGATGCGATGGAGAACCCGTATTCGCTGCCGGCGCCGCTCGCGGCGGCGCTCGGCGAGCGCCTCGCGCAGGTCGCGCTGAACCGCTACCCGGCGCCGCGCCCGGGCGCGCTGCTCGACAAGCTGCGCCGTGCGATGGGCGTGCCGGCCGCGTGCGACGTGCTGCTCGGCAACGGTTCGGACGAAATCATCAGCATGATGTCGGTGGCCTGCGCGAAGCCGGGCGCGAAGGTGCTCGCGCCGGTGCCGGGCTTCGTGATGTACGAGCTGTCCGCGAAGTTCGCGCAGCTCGAATTCGTCGGCGTGCCGCTCAAGGCCGACCTGACGCTCGACGCCGACGCAATGATTGCGGCGATCGCCGAGCACCGGCCCGCGATCGTCTATCTCGCGTACCCGAACAACCCGACCGGCACGCTGTACGACGAAGCCGACGTCGAGCGGATCATCGCGGCCGCGCGGCACAGCCTGATCGTGATCGACGAGGCGTACCAGCCGTTCGCGGAGCGCTCGTGGCTGCCGCGTGCCGCCGAGTTCGACAACGTCGTCGTGATGCGCACGGTCTCGAAGCTCGGCCTCGCGGGAATCCGCCTCGGCTATCTCGCCGGGCTGCCGACGTGGCTGACCGAGTTCGACAAGGTGCGCCCGCCGTACAACATCAACGTGCTGACCCAGGCGACCGCCGATTTCCTGCTCGATCACCTCGACGTGCTCGACGCGCAGGCGGCCGAATTGCGTGCGGAACGCACGCGCCTCGCGCAGGCCGTGGCCGCGCTGCCGGGCGCGACGGTGTTCCCGAGCGCCGGCAATTTCCTGCTGGTGCGCGTGCCGGACGCGGCGGCCGTGTTCGATGCGTTGCTCACCGAGCGGGTGCTGGTCAAAAACGTGAGTAAAATGCATCCGTTGCTGGCCGAATGCGTGCGGCTGACCGTCGGTTCTCCCGACGAAAACGCGCGCCTGCTGGCTGCCTTGAAACTCGCGCTGCCCGGTTGACCCCAGGGCGCGGCGGCGCGCGACGATCAATCCCCATTTACATCAGACTCATTCAAGGAATTGCCATGCGTGTGGCGGAAGTCGTTCGCAATACCAGCGAAACGCAGATCCGTGTGAAGCTCGATCTCGACGGTACGGGCCGGCAGAAGCTGGCCACCGGCGTGCCGTTTCTCGACCATATGCTCGATCAGATCGCGCGACATGGTCTGATCGATCTCGAGGTCGAAGCGCATGGCGATACGCATATCGACGACCACCATACGGTCGAGGACGTCGGCATCACGCTCGGTCAGGCCGTCGCGAAGGCGATCGGCGACAAGAAGGGGATCCGCCGCTACGGCCATTCGTACGTGCCGCTCGACGAGGCGCTGTCGCGCGTCGTGATCGACTTCTCGGGCCGGCCGGGTCTCGAATTCCACGTGCCGTTCACGCGCGCGCGGATCGGCACGTTCGACGTCGACCTGTCGATCGAATTCTTCCGCGGGTTCGTGAACCACGCGGGCGTCACGCTGCACATCGACAACCTGCGCGGGATCAACGCGCACCACCAGCTCGAAACGGTGTTCAAGGCCTTCGGCCGGGCGCTGCGTGCGGCGGTGGAGCTCGACGAGCGCGCGGCGGGGCAGATTCCGTCGACGAAGGGCAGCCTCTAACTTTCGAACGGACAGGACGCCACGGATAACCTCACGGCTTCGGCGCGGCGCGCCGGCTTGCGATGGATCTGCTCAAATCGTTCATTTCCCTGCTCGCGCTGATCAATCCGGTCGGCGCGGTGCCGTTCTTCCTGAGCCTGACGGCGCAGCAGACGGACGACGAGCGGCGCCGCACGATCCGGATCGCGTCGGTGTCGGTGTTCTGCGTGATGACGGTGACGACGCTGCTCGGGCAGCAGATCATCGACTTCTTCGGCATATCGGTCGGCTCGCTCGAAGTGGGCGGCGGGATCATCATGCTGCTGATGGCGATCAGCATGCTGAACGCTCAGGCCGGCAACACCCGCTCGACGCCGGAGGAGCGCCACGAAGCCGAGCAGAAGGACAACATCGCGGTCGTGCCGCTGGCGATTCCGCTGCTGACGGGCCCCGGCTCGATCAGCACGGTGATCATCTATGCGGCGAACTCGCATCACTGGTATGAGCGAGCCGGGCTCGTCGCGATCGGCGCGGCGCTGGCTCTGCTGTGTTTCTTCGCGATGCGGCTTGCCGAGCCGATCGCGAACTGGATCGGCCGCACCGGCATCAACATCGCCACGCGGCTGATGGGTTTGATGCTGTCGGCGCTGGCGGTGGAATTCATCGTCAATGGACTGAGGGCGCTACTGCCTGCACTGAGATGAAAACTTCGATTGCGATTGTGGATTATGGGATGGGCAACCTGCGCTCGGTCGCGCAGGCGCTCAAGAAGGCCGAACCGGCCGCCGACGTGGCGATCGTCGACACGCCGGCCGCGATTCGCGCGGCCGACCGCGTCGTGCTGCCCGGCCAGGGCGCGATGCCCGACTGCATGCGCTGCCTCGGCGAATCGGGGCTGCAGGAAGCGGTGATCGAGGCGTCGCGCACGAAGCCGCTGCTCGGCGTGTGCGTCGGCGAGCAGATGCTGTTCGACTGGAGCGCGGAAGGCGACACGAAGTGCCTGGGCCTGCTGCCCGGCAAGGTCGTGCGCTTCGAGCTCGACGGCCGGCTGCAGGACGACGGCTCGCGCTTCAAGGTGCCGCAGATGGGCTGGAACCGCGTGCGCCAGTCGCAGCCGCACCCGCTGTGGGACGGCGTGCCCGACGACGCGTATTTCTACTTCGTTCACAGCTATTACGTGAGCCCGGACAACCCGGCGCACACGGTCGGCGAAACGGCCTACGGCGCGCCGTTTACGTCAGCGGTCGCGCGGGACAATCTCTTCGCGACCCAATTCCACCCCGAGAAAAGCGCGGAAGTCGGGTTGCGTCTGTATCGCAACTTCGTACACTGGAAGCCGTGAACGTGGTGCGCGAGCCACAGTTGACAGGGCGCAAACGCCTGTCGTGCGGGGCTCGCACGCTTAAGCACCGAAAGAGTTGTACTAAACTAGCGAGACGGCGCGGCACCGGTTTGGCCGGTGCGCGCCGGATTCTTTTCATTTTCCACGACGACACCCGATTGCTATGTTGCTGATTCCGGCCATCGATCTCAAAGACGGTCAGTGTGTGCGCCTCAAACAGGGCGATATGGACCAGGCCACGATTTTCTCCGAGGACCCGGCGGCGATGGCCCGCAAGTGGGTCGATCTCGGCGCCCGGCGGCTGCATCTGGTCGACCTGAACGGCGCATTCGCCGGCAAGCCGAAGAATCTCGAGGCGATCGAAGCGATCCTCGACGAAGTCGGCGACGAAATCCCCGTTCAGCTTGGCGGCGGCATCCGCAGCCTCGAGACGATCGAGAAGTATCTCGACGCGGGCCTGTCCTACGTGATCATCGGCACCGCGGCCGTGAAGGATCCGGGCTTCCTGCAGGACGCGTGCACCGCGTTCGCGGGCAACATCATCGTCGGCCTGGACGCGAAGGACGGCAAGGTCGCGACCGACGGCTGGAGCAAGCTGACGGGCCATGAGGTGATCGATCTCGCGCAGAAGTTCGAGGACTACGGCGTCGAGTCGATCGTCTACACGGACATCGGCCGCGACGGGATGCTGCAGGGCATCAACATCGAGGCGACCGTGAAGCTCGCGCAGGCGGTCGGCATTCCGGTGATCGCCAGCGGCGGCCTGTCGAACCTCACGGACATCGAGAACCTGTGCGAAGTGGAAGAGCACGGTGTCGAAGGCGTGATCTGCGGCCGTGCGATCTACTCCGGCGATCTCGATTTCGCGGCCGCGCAAAAGCGCGCGGACGAACTGAACGGCGAACTCGACAACGCGTAACCGCGGTGTCCCGTTCGCCGGGGCTGCCCGCAGGCGGCCCCGACCGGAAGCCTCGCGCGAGGCTTCCGTAACCGGCCGTTCCACCGCGGCCTATGGCGTACATCATGGCTCTAGCTAAACGCATCATCCCCTGCCTGGACGTGACTGCCGGGCGTGTCGTCAAGGGCGTCAACTTCGTCGAGCTGCGCGATGCCGGCGACCCCGTCGAAATCGCCCGCCGCTACGACGACCAGGGCGCCGACGAACTGACGTTCCTCGACATCACCGCGACCTCCGACCAGCGCGACCTGATCCTGCCGATCATCGAAGCCGTTGCGTCGCAGGTGTTCATTCCGCTGACCGTCGGCGGCGGCGTGCGCGCCGTCGAGGACGTGCGGCGCCTGTTGAACGCCGGCGCGGACAAGGTCAGCATGAATTCGTCGGCGGTCGCGAACCCGCAGCTCGTGCGCGACGCGGCCGACAAGTACGGCTCGCAGTGCATCGTCGTCGCGATCGACGCGAAGCGCGTGTCGGCCGACGGCGAGGCGCCGCGCTGGGAAGTCTTCACGCACGGCGGCCGCAAGGGCACGGGCCTGGATGCGATCGAATGGGCGCGCAAGATGGCCGAACTCGGCGCGGGCGAGATCCTGCTCACGAGCATGGACCGCGACGGCACGAAGTCGGGCTTCGACCTCGCGCTCACGCGCGGCGTGTCGGACGCGGTGCCGGTGCCGGTGATCGCATCGGGCGGTGTCGGCTGCCTGCAGGATCTCGCGGACGGCATCAAGGACGGCCGCGCGGACGCGGTGCTGGCCGCCAGCATCTTCCACTACGGCGAGCACACGGTCGGCGAGGCGAAGCGCTTCATGGCCGAGCAGGGCATCGCGGTGAGGCTGTGATGAATACGGAAACGAAATCCCTGCCCGCGTGGCTCGACAAGGTCCGCTGGGACGACAACGGCCTCGTGCCGGTGATCGCGCAGGAAGCGTCGACGAACGACGTGCTGATGTTCGCGTGGATGAACCGCGAGGCACTGGCAAAGACGATCGAGACGCAGCGCGCGGTCTACTATTCGCGCTCGCGCAAGCGCCTGTGGTTCAAGGGCGAGGAGTCGGGCCACGTGCAGCACGTGCACGAGGTGCGGCTCGATTGCGACGAGGACGTCGTGCTGCTGAAGGTCGAGCAGGTGTCGGGCATCGCCTGCCACACCGGCCGGCATTCGTGCTTCTTCCAGAAATTCGAAGGTACGGTGGACAGCGGCGACTGGGTCGCGGTCGATCCGGTGCTGAAAGACCCCGAACACATCTACAAATGACGCAATCGACCGAAGACACGCTGCTGCGCCTCGCGGCCGTGATCGATAGCCGCAAGGGCGGCGACCCCGAACAATCGTACGTATCGCGCCTGTTCCACAAGGGCGACGACGCGGTGCTGAAGAAGATCGGCGAAGAGGCGACCGAAGTCGTGCTGGCCGCGAAGGACGTGCGCCAGGGCGGCGCGCCGACGGCGCTGGTCGGCGAGGTGGCCGATTTGTGGTTCCACTGCCTCGTGATGCTGTCGCATTTCGACCTGAGCCCGGCCGACGTGATCGCCGAACTCGAGCGCCGCGAAGGGTTGTCGGGCATCGAGGAAAAGGCGCTGCGCAAGCGCCGCGAGCGCGAGGAAAACGGCGGTTGACGGCTCGCGGCCTGCCGCGCCGGCGACAGTGCGGTAAGCTGTAAGAATTGTCATCCAACGGGGGTAGCATCATGACCGATACGCCGAGCCAGCTTCCGACGCCGTCGGTGCCGGGTGCAGCGGACGCCGAGCGGCTGAACGGTTTGCGCACGTTGACGCACGTGCTGTACGGCCTCTACGCGATTCATTGGCTGACGGGCGGCGTCACCGGCCTCATCGCGATCATCATCAACTACGTGAAGCGCGGCGACGTGGCCGGCACGCCGTACGCCGACCATTTCGAGTGGCAGATCCGCACGTTCTGGCGCGCGCTGATCGCCTACGTGATCGGCTTCGCGCTGATGTTCGTGGGCGTGGGATTCGTCATCATGTTTGTCACGTGGATTTGGACGCTGTACCGTATCATCAAAGGTTGGCTGTACCTGAACGACAACAAGACGCTCGATTCGCAGGCCTGGTTCTGACCGGCGCGCGGGCGTTTCGCAGGAGCAACATGAGTCACGATCCGAATTGCCTGTTCTGCAAGATCGCGGCGGGCGAGATCCCGAGCACGAAGGTGCACGAGGACGACGAATTCGTCGCGTTCCGCGACATCCGCCCCGCGGCCGAGACGCATGTGCTCGTGATTCCGCGCCGGCACGTGCCGACGCTGTCGGCGGCGAGCGAGGCCGACGCGCCGATGCTCGGCCGGCTGATGCTGCTGGTCGCGCGTCTGGCCGACCAGCTCGGCGTCGCGTACACGGGTGGCGAAACCGGTTTTCGCACGGTGATCAACACAGGCCCCGGCGGCGGGCAGGAGGTTTACCACCTGCACGCGCACATTCTGGCCGGCCCGCGCCCGTGGCTGCGGATGGGTTGACGTCGCGGGGCGTTTCCCCGCATCGATAGTCGAAGCCGGCGTGCCGCCGGCGATTTGCGCCGCGACGCGGCGTGGTTGAGGAGAGGTTTCATCATGGGTGGATTGAGCATTTGGCACTGGCTGATCGTGCTGCTGATCGTCGCGCTGGTTTTCGGTACGAAGAAGTTGCGCAACATCGGCAATGACCTCGGCAGCGCCGTGAAGGGTTTCAAGGACGGCATGAAGGACGGCGAGACGCCGGCGGACGCGCAGCAGCTGCCGCGCAACGGCTCGGTCGACGTCAACGCGAAGGAAACGACGCGTTCCGACTCGAACAAGGCGTAACGCCGGCACGCTGACAGGCATTCGCGATGCTGGATCTCGGTCTTTCGAAGATGGCGCTGATCGGCGTCGTCGCGCTCGTGGTGCTCGGCCCCGAGCGCCTGCCGCGCGTCGCGCGTACGGCCGGCGCACTGTTCGGCCGCGCGCAGCGGTACATCAACGACGTGAAGGCCGAGGTCTCGCGCGAAATCGAACTCGACGCGTTGCGGACGATGAAGACCGATTTCGAGACGGCCGCGCGCAATGTCGAGACGACGATTCACGACAACCTGCGCGAGCACGAGAAGGAGCTGAACGACACGTGGAACTCCGCGGTCGGCGGCCTTAACGAAGGCTCGGTCGATGCCGGTACGTACGGCTCCGACACGCCCGCGGCGCCGTCGTGGCGCGGCAGCACGGCCGCACTCGCGCCGAAGCGTCGCAACTGGCGTGTGAAACAGGCGGCGACGCCTGTCTGGTACAAGCGCGCGACGACCCGCCGCACGCACGTGCAGTCGGGCGCCGCGCGTGTCGCGCGCCACCAGCCGGCCAGCCTGCGCCGGCCGACGCGCTTCTTCTGAGCCGAGCGCATGCTCGCTCGTCAATCCTACCGAGGGCCGGTGTGAGCGACCCCCAGCAGAACCCGGGCGACGCCCCGGAAGAAACCTTCATTTCCCATCTCGTCGAGCTTCGCGACCGCATCATTCGCGCGGGGCTGGCCGTGATCGTCGTGTTCCTCGGGCTCGTGTACTGGGCGCCCGACATCTTCCGGCTGCTCGCGCGGCCGCTGATGGAAAACCTGCCGAAGGGCGGCAGGATGATCGTGACCGACGTCACCGGCTCCTTCTTCGTGCCGATGAAGGTCACGATGCTCGTCGCGCTCGTGATCGCGTTGCCGATCGTGCTGTACCAGATCTGGGCGTTCGTCGCGCCGGGGCTGTACCAGCACGAGAAGAAGCTCGTCGCGCCGCTCGTCGGCAGCAGCTATGTGCTGTTCCTGTGCGGGATGGCGTTCGCGTACTTCCTCGTGTTCCCGACGATCTTCCGCGTGATGGCGCACTACAACGCGCCGCTCGGCGCGGAGATGTCGACCGATATCGACAACTACCTGAGCTTCGTGCTCGGGATGTTCATCGCGTTCGGCGTCACGTTCGAGGTGCCGATCGTCGTCGTGCTGCTCGTCCGGATGGGCGTGCTGACGCTGAAGAAGCTGAAGGAGATGCGGCCGTACGTGATCGTCGGCGCGTTCGTCGTCGCGGCGGTCGTCACGCCGCCGGACGTGTTCTCGCAGCTGATGCTCGCGTTGCCGCTCGTCGTGCTGTTCGAGATCGGGCTGCTGGCCGCGCGATTCTTCGTACCGAAGCCGACGGAAGAACCCGAGGCGGAGAACGGCGCCGCGAGTTGATGCGGGACCGGTGCGCGGCGGCCGGCATGATCGCGGTCGTCGATACGGCCCCTCGACAGCGTTGAAGCCGCGCGCGCCGACCGGATGGCGCAGATCGCGAGGGCGCCCGCAGCTTCTTCACCGTGAAGAAGGCATGCCGGAGCAACGCCGCCGGACCAAAGCAACAGGGCAGCCGATCAGGCTGCCCTTTTTTGTTTCCGTCCTTGGCTGGCAAGCGGCGCCGGTACGCCGCCCGCCGGAGGTCATTCGCTGTCGCTGTCCTGTTCGTCGAGCGCCTGCTTCGGCGGCGGCGGGCGCTTGCCGATCACGACCTTCACGTCGAACTCCTTGCCCTTGCGTACGACATGCACCTTGGTCGGCGTGCCCGGCTTGATCTGCGCGACGGTGTTCAGCAGTTTCGTCGTGTCGGTGATGTCGTCGCCGTTCACGCTCACGAGGATGTCGCCCGGCTTGATGCCGGCCTTGTCGGCCGGGCCGCCCTGCAGCACGCCCGCGACGATCGCGCCCGACTTCTGCTGGAGCCCGAACGATTCGGCGATTTCCGGCGTGACGTCCTGCGGCTCGACGCCGATCCAGCCGCGCGTGACCGAGCCCGTCGTGATGATGCTTTCGAGCACGGTGCGCGCGGTCGACACGGGGATCGCGAAGCCGATGCCGAGCGAGCCGCCCGAGCGCGAGTAGATCGCCGTGTTGATGCCGAGCAGGTTGCCGTTGACGTCGACCAGCGCGCCGCCCGAGTTGCCCGGGTTGATCGGCGCGTCGGTCTGGATGAAGTTCTCGAACGTGTTGATGCCGAGGTGATTGCGGCCGAGCGCGCTGATGATCCCCATCGTGACCGTCTGGCCGACGCCGAACGGGTTGCCGATCGCGAGCACGACGTCGCCGACCCGCGACTGGTCGGAACGGCCGAGCGTGATCGTCGGCAGGTTCGTCATGTTGATCTTCAGCACGGCGAGGTCGGTTTCCGGGTCGCTGCCGATCACCTTCGCGGTGCCCGTGCGGCCGTCGGCGAGCGCGACTTCGATCTGGTCGGCGCCGTCCACGACGTGCTGGTTCGTTAGAATGTAACCTTCAGGGCTCACGATAACGCCCGAGCCCAGGTTGGCGGCCGGTTCGTCGTGCTGCTTGCGCGCATTGCGGTCGCCGAAGAAGTAGCGGAACAGCGGATCCTTCGCGCGCGGATCGGGCGGCAGCGAGCCGTCCTTGCTGGAGAAGACGTTGACGACGGCGGGCATCGCCTTTTGCGCGGCCTCGGCGTACGACGTGGTCGCGGGGGCGCCGCCGATGCCCGGTGCGACTTCGCGCAGCGCGACGATCGGCGTGGCGAGCTGCTTGCCGAGCTGTCCTTGCCGTTGCAGCCATTGCGGCTTGAGCGTCACGACGATGAACATCAGCGCGAGCAGTACGGTCACCGCCTGCGCGAAGAACAGCCAGAAGCGTCTAAGCATCTGAAAGGATTAGAGGTTTATATGGATCGGATCGAACTTGAATTGTACTTGAACAATACCCTTGAAATCGCGCGCTTCAAGGACTATTGCCCGAACGGCCTCCAGGTCGAGGGGCGCCGCAAGATCGAGAAGATCGCCACCGGCGTGACGGCGTCGGTCGCGTTCCTCGAAGCCGCGCTCGAATGGGGCGCGGATGCGGTGCTCGTCCATCACGGCTATTTCTGGCGCAACGAGGCGCCGCAGATCACCGGCCGCAAGTACCAGCGGCTGAAGCTGCTGCTCGCGAACGACCTGAACCTGTTCGCATTCCACCTGCCGCTCGACGCGCACCCCGAGTTCGGCAACAACGCGCAGCTCGGCGAGAAGCTCGGGCTGCTCGGCGAGCAGCGTTTCGGCGATGGCGACCTCGGCTGGATGGCCACGCTGCCGATGCCCGTCTCGCTCGAGCACTTCGTCGCGAAGGTCGAGCGCACGCTCGGCCGCACGCCGCTCGTGCTCGGCGATCCGGAGATGCAGTTGCGCCGCATCGCATGGTGTACGGGCGCCGCGCAAAGCTATTTCGACGCGGCGATCGACGCGGGCGCCGACGTGTTCCTGACCGGCGAGGTGTCGGAATCCGTCACGCACGCGTCGGCCGAAAGCGGCGTCGCGTTCGTTGCGGCAGGGCACCACGCGACCGAGCGCTACGGAATCCAGGCGCTCGGCGCCCACTTGTCCGAAGAATTCGATCTCGAACACCTTTTTATCGATATTCATAATCCGGTCTGAACGCCGGATTTGCGGCGGTGCATCGAAATTTCGCAATGTAGCGTATGCTTAAAAGTGAAATGATTTAATCGCTCCGATAGTGGGGGAAAACCCTTAACTATCAATTACTTCGAAGGGATTTTCGTCTCCGGGCCTTGTAAATGGCGACTCCATTCGCGCAAACTAGCGGCGGAATGAAAAGTCGTGACGGAAAATCCAACTCAGAAGTGGGGCGTGTGATGCGAGACAAGGAAGAGAAACGCGTCGACAGCGGCCGCCGTACCTGGCTGATTGCGACATCCGTAGCAGGTGGCGTGGGAGGCGTAGCCACCGTCATACCTTTCGCGGCGTCGCTTGCGCCGTCCGCGAAAGCGAAAGCGGCCGGAGCCCCGGTCGAGGTCGACATCAGCGGCCTGAAGCCCGGCGAGATGGTCACGGTGCCGTGGCGCGGCAAACCCGTCTGGATCCTGAATCGCACCGATTCGATGCTGGCCGACGTCGTCAAGGCCGACAAGGAAGTGGCCGATCCGACCTCGAAATCCCCGTATTCGATGCCGTTGCCCGCGTATTGCGCGAACGAATATCGCTCGCGGGCCGATCGCAAGAACATTCTCGTCGTGATGGCCGTGTGTACGCACCTCGGCTGCACGCCTAGCCAACGCTTCACGCCGGGTCCGCAGCCGAACCTGCCGGACGACTGGCCGGGCGGCTTCCTGTGCCCGTGCCACGGTTCGACCTACGACCTCGCCGGCCGCGTGTTCAGGAACAAGCCGGCGCCCCAGAATCTCGACATCCCGCCCTACATGTTCACGTCGGCGACGACCCTCGTGATCGGCAAGGACGAGAAAGGAGAAGCGTGATGGCCGACAACAAGGAAGTCTCCACGACAGGTCTCACCGGCTGGGTCGACCAGCGCTTCCCGCTCACGTCCACCTGGAAGAAGCACGTTTCCGAGTACTACGCGCCGAAGAACTTCAACTTCTGGTACTTCTTCGGCTCACTCGCGCTGCTGGTGCTCGTCAACCAGATAGTCACGGGCATCTTCCTGACGATGAACTACAAGCCCGATTCGACGCTCGCGTTCGCATCGGTCGAGTACATCATGCGCGAGGTGCCGTGGGGCTGGCTGATCCGCTACATGCACTCGACCGGTGCGTCGATGTTCTTCGTCGTCGTGTACCTGCACATGTTCCGCGGGCTGATGTACGGGTCGTACCGCAAGCCGCGCGAACTCGTGTGGATCTTCGGCTGCGCGATCTTCCTGTGCCTGATGGCCGAGGCGTTCTTCGGCTACCTGCTGCCGTGGGGCCAGATGTCGTTCTGGGGCGCGCAGGTGATCGTGAACCTGTTCTCGGCGATCCCGTTCGTCGGCCCGGACCTGTCGTTGTGGATCCGCGGCGACTACGTCGTGTCCGACGTCACGCTGAACCGCTTCTTCGCGTTCCACGTGATCGCGATTCCGCTCGTGCTGGTCGGCCTCGTGATCGCGCACCTCGTCGCGCTCCACGAAGTGGGGTCGAACAACCCGGACGGCATCGAGATCAAGGCGAAGAAGGACGCGGACGGCATTCCGCTCGACGGCATCCCGTTCCACCCGTACTACTCGGTGCACGATTTCTTCGGCGTCTGCGTGTTCCTGATGGTGTTCGCGCTGATCGTGTTCTTCTCGCCGGAGATGGGCGGCTACTTCCTCGAGTCGAACAACTTCGTCCCGGCGAATCCGCTGCAGACGCCGCCGGAAATCGCGCCAGTGTGGTACTTCACCGCGTTCTACGCGATGCTGCGCGCGACCACCGACCCGTTCAAGATCGTGCTGATGATCGTGATCGCGCTGCTCGGCGTGCTCGCGCTGATCCGCGCGCGCGGCAAGTGGAAGGTCGGGCTGCCGGTGCTGGCCGCGGCGATCGTCGTGTTCATGTTCCTGACGGAATCGAAGTTCTGGGGCGTCGTCGTGATGGGCTCGGCGGTGATCACGCTGTTCTTCCTGCCGTGGCTCGACCGCAGCCCGGTGAAGTCGATCCGCTACCGGCCGCTGTTCCACAAGGTGTTCCTCGGGATCTTCGTCGCAGCGTTCCTGATCCTCGCGTTCCTCGGCACGCGGCCGCCATCGCCGGTCTCGACGCTGATCGCGCAGGGCTGTGCGCTGATCTACTTCGCGTTCTTCCTCGGCATGCCCGTCTGGACGCCGCTTGGCACGTTCAAGCAGCCGCCGGAGCGGGTGCGCTTCAAGCCCCATTAACGAGAGCGAGGAGAGAACGACATGAAGAAACTGCTTTCGACGCTCGCGCTGATCGGGGCGACGGCCGTCGCGCTGCTGGCGGCGCCGGCCGTGCGCGCGGAGGGTAATTTTCCGCTCGACCGGGCGCCCGATAACACGGAAAATCTCGTTTCGCTTCAGCACGGCGCGCAATTGTTTGTAAACTATTGCCTGAACTGCCACAGCGCGAACCTGATGCGCTACAACCGTCTGACGGATCTGGGCATATCCCAGAAGGAGATCGAAACGAATCTCCTGTTCACGACCGACAAGGTCGGGAACACGATGTCCGTCGCGATGCGGCCCGAAGACGCGAAGAACTGGCTCGGCACGACGCCGCCCGACCTGTCGGTCGAGGAGCGGGCGCGCGGTCGCGACTGGCTGTACACGTATCTGCGGAGTTTCTACCGCGACGATACGCGGCCGAGCGGCTGGAACAACGCGGTGTTCGAGAACGTCGGCATGCCCCATGTATTGTGGCAACTGCAGGGGCAGCGCACTGCCAAATTCGAAGACAAGACGGACGAGGAGACGGGCGAGAAGGTCCACACGCTCGTCGGCTTCCAGCAGGTCACGCCGGGGACGTTGTCGCCGCCGGACTATGATGCTGCGGTGGCCGACCTGGTGGCCTATATGACATGGATGTCCGAGCCGGCCCAGCAGACCCGCAAACGCCTCGGCGTGTGGGTGCTGGTCTTTCTCGGTGTCCTGACTTTCCTGGCCTGGCGGCTCAATGCCGCGTACTGGAAAGATATCAAGTAAACACGCCTGACCGGCGTGGGGCCGGCGCAAGGCGGAACCCGTGAAAGGGGTTGCGCCGCGTGCCGGCCCTCGGCTTTTTTGAGGAAACGCAAATATGATGGTTCTGTATTCCGGCACAACTTGCCCGTTCTCCCAGCGTTGCCGGCTGGTGCTGTTCGAGAAGGGGATGGATTTCGAGATCCGTGACGTCGACCTGTTCAACAAGCCGGAAGACATCTCGGTGATGAACCCGTACGGTCAGGTGCCGATTCTGGTCGAACGCGACCTGATCCTGTACGAATCGAACATCATCAACGAATACATCGACGAGCGCTTCCCGCACCCGCAACTGATGCCGGCCGACCCGGTGCAGCGCGCCCGTGCACGCCTGTTCCTGCTCAACTTCGAGAAGGAGCTGTTCGTTCACGTCAGCACGCTCGAAAACGAGAAGGGCAAGGCAGCGGAGAAGAACCACGAGAAGGCACGCCTCGCGATCCGCGATCGCCTGACGCAACTCGCGCCGATCTTCGTGAAGAACAAGTACATGCTCGGCGAGGAGTTCTCGATGCTCGACGTCGCGATCGCGCCGCTGCTGTGGCGTCTGGATCACTACGGCATCGAACTGTCGAAGAACGCCGCGCCGCTGATGAAGTATGCCGAGCGGATCTTCAGCCGTCCGGCCTATATCGAAGCACTGACGCCGTCCGAAAAGGTCATGCGTCGTTGATGATGCAATGAGGGCAAGACGGAGCGGGCGGCGCGGCGTGCCGCGTGCCCGCTCCGGGTTCGAGGATTGTGATGCAAGAGATTTCAACGAAGCCTTATCTGCTGCGCGCGCTGTACGAGTGGTGCACCGATAACGGTTACACGCCGCATATCGCGGTGAGGGTCGACAACTCGACGCGCGTGCCGCGTCAGTTCGTGCGTGACGGCGAGATCGTGCTCAACATCAGCTTCGAGGCGACGAGCCAGCTGCAGATGGGTAACGAGTGGATCGAGTTCACCGCCCGGTTCTCCGGGAAGGCGCACAAGATCGAGATTCCGGTGGCCAACGTGCTCGCGATCTACGCGCGGGAGAACGGCCAGGGGATGGCGTTCCAGGTCGATGCGGTGGCGGGCGAGGGCGCGGATTCGGGCGCGTTCGAGGACGATGCCGAGCAGGCCGATGAGGTGCGGCGCGACGAGTCGCCTGTCGTGCTGGCGCCGGTTGCCGATCAAGGTGCGAACGAAGAACCGTCCGAAGGCGCCGACGAACCGCCGAAAACCGACGGGGATGGCTCGAAAGGCGGCAGCAGACCTCGCCTCAAGATCGTGAAATGAGGTAGAATCTCGCGCTTACGCCGGCTTAGCTCATCTGGTAGAGCAGTTGATTTGTAATCATCAGGTGGCGGGTTCGAGTCCTGCAGCCGGCACCAAATCCGAAAAGGGGTTACGGAGTTTTCCGTAACCCCTTTTTTTCGTTCGTAGCGATCACCGGCGTGCGCGCTGCACATCCGGGCAATGGTTTCCCGACTGTGCTTTATCGCCAATCCGCCGGGACGGGCGTCGGCCTGCGGATTCCGTCGCTTGCGCGGCGCCGGGCCATCAAGCGGCAGTCGAACTACTTCATCGCTTCCAGACGTACCACGGCGCGACTTCCCGTCGCCTTCGCATAGCGGGCCAGCGTGCGCAGCGACGGCATCGTGCGACCGCTCTCCATCCGCGCGATGGTCGATTGAGTGGTCTGCATCCGCTCGGCGACCTGTTCCTGCGTCAATCCGGCGCGCACGCGTGCGGCGACAAGTTCGCGGGCAACGGCGAACTCCGGTGCCTGCGCGTCATACTCGGCCTGCGTGGCCGGGTCGGCCAACAGGCGCTTCTTCAACGTTGCAAGGCTGGTCATTGCTCAATCCTCCTTATCCGGGCGCACGCCATTTCGATAGCGCGACGCGGTGTTCTCTGCGTCTTCTTCACGAACACGTGCAGCACGATCAGGCGTTGCTTCATCCGCGCGACGTAGATCGCCCGCGCGATGCCATCACGCCCGGTCATGCGGATTTCCCAAAGCTTTCCCGTCAGCGCGCACACATGCGGCATCCCGACGCGTTGCGGGCCGAACTCCGCCAGCATCTCCGCGATATGGAGGAAGCGGGCGCGCATATCGGGAGGCAACGCCAGCAATTTGGCCGTTGCCTCGGGTATCAACTCAACATGCCAGGTCATCAGTTTATCGCTTTTTTGCTATATCGGATGAGTGAGTGGCCCGCTGTGTGCAATCCACGGGGATTGCATCGACGCCCATCCCTTGATGTGCGGATATTCGCAACAGTGAGGGCGGCGGTGGCGGCTATGCAGTGCTCATGAAGCGCATTCGCCGTCGACACGACCTTTCACAATCTCGGTGAAGATTTGCGGAGAGAAAAATACTTTGGTGTCCGTTCAATGTAGGCGGTTTCAATTCCTTTGAGTGCAAATTGGCCGTTCGGTATAGAAACCCTGACCAAACGGCAGACGAGGTGAGGCGAAGATTCCTGGGGCGGGGGGCGCTGCGAGAGACGGTTCGATTTCGAGCGACGAACGCTGCGTATCGCGTCAACGGAATCGTGCCGATATTGGTTGGAGTGCTAGAAGTTTGAAGCGGAGAATTTTGAGGCGCATGGGCAATGGAGGCTAACGTTTCGACCGCATGGCACGTCAATCCAGCTCGGCCACAGGCATCGCCATCGAGGCTGAAGATACCTACGCTCCCGCCCCGATCCGCACGACGTGCGCTGCGCTGGCAATCCGAGTGCGCATCGCACATCGTTGCGCCCCCCTTTCCCTGTCACGCCCGCGTCACGCTGCGCCCCTAACGTTGCACGTTCCCGCCGCGGCGCCACCGTCGCGATCCGGGCGTGCGTGACCCGCACGCGACGCCGTGCCCGCGTTGCGCAACGGTCAACCGGGGTCTCGCTCCCGGCGGCGCATCGACTATGCCTCGCACCATTCCATTCGAAAACACGATCGACGCCGTTCGAACCGGATCGCGGACGATCAGGAGACAAGGACCATGTTGAGTCCGCATGAATTCTCGATGCTGCTGCGCATAGCCCGCGCACCGGACAGCGTCGACCTGGCGAACCCCGCGTTCGCCGTGCTCGTCGAAAAGCGGCTCGTCGACGATACGCAGGTACGCGTGAACGAGGTGGCTGCGCGCCCGGCGCTGACGCCGATCGGCCAGATGCTGCTCGCGCGCTTCGACGAAGCGGCCTGAGCGAAGAGAGCGGGAGAGAAGAGGCGTCACGCCTTCGCCGCAGCGAGTGACGTGACGCAATGCAAGCGCGGCGAACCGCTTACTGCGCGACCGGCACCGTCACGTCGCTGCCGAACCAGTGCATCGAGATCTTCTTCAACGTGCCTTCCTTGCGCAGCGACTCCAGCGCATCGTTGATCGCCTTCTCGAACTTCGGATTGCCCTTGCGGAACGGGATCGCCATCTCCTGCTTGCCGCCGTTCAGCACCGCGCCCGAGCGCAGCGGCAGGTTCGACGTCTTGATCATGTACGGCAGCATCAGGCGGTCGTCGAGCGTCGCCTCGATCCGGCCTGCCGCGAGATCACGCAGCTTTTCCGGTGCGCCAGGATACGTCTGCACCTCGATGCCCGGCACGCTGCGCGCCATCTGGTCGTAGTTGGTGCCGAGCGTCACGCCGAGCTTCTTGCCCTTGAAGTCCTCGAGCGACTTGAAGTTGCGCGTGTCGTCCTTGCGCTGGATCAGCTGCGCGGCCGAGTACGTGTACGGCTCGCTGAAGTCGAGCGCTTCCTTGCGCTGCGGCGTGATCGTGACCTGGTTGACGATCACGTCGAACTTGCCGGCCTGCAGCCCCGCGATGATCCCGCTCCATTCGGTCGGGACGAACTGCGTCTTCACGCCGAGCTTGCCGGCAACCGCATTCGCGACGTCGACGTCGAAGCCCTCGAGCTGACCCGACGTGCCGCGCGAGTTGAACGGCGGATACGTGCCTTCGAGGCCGACGCGCAGCACACCGGCTTTCTTCACCGAGTCGAGCAGGTCTTCCGCGTGCGCGGCGACGGCCGTGAAACCGAGGGCCGACGCGAGCAGCAGGCCAGATAGCAGGAACTTCGAACGTTTCATCGTGGATCTCCAGTGTTCAGTGTGGTGAGGGCGCACCGGGCATCGATCGTGCCCAGGCCGGGCCGAATGACGGGCACGTAGACACTACTCGCAACCGGGCGGCGCCGGAAGTCGAATTGGCCCTGATTGCAATCGATTTCAGCGGGCGGCGGGGTGGCAGCGCTGTGTGACGACGTGGCACGTGAGCGCTGGACGAGCGTTAGAAAGGTTCGCCGTGGACGTTCGGACCAACGATTAAAAATACTCTTTTAAATCAGGTCATTTTCCGAGTCGGCTAGTAATTTGTCTGTAAAATCGCGCGAGCGAAAATCGCATCACGCGCCATCCGAGGGCGCGTCAAAAGAAGAAAAGGCCGTTGCCATGAACATGCAGAACACTGTTGCCGCATTGCGCGGCGGGTTGCTTCAGCAGGACCGGCTGCTGAAGCTCGATACGCCATTGGGCGCCAACGTGCTGACCGTGCAGCGGGCCGTCGGCCGGTCGCGCATCGGGCGCGCGTACGAATTCACGCTCGATGTGCTGTCGACTGACAGCGATCTGGAGCTTAAAAAGCTGATCGCGCAGCCGGTCACGTTGTGGATCCAGCAAGGCGATCGCAGCTACCGGCCGATCAACGGGTACGTGCACACCGCGCGCCGCCTCGGCGCCGACGGCGGGCTCACGACCTATCAGCTCACGTTCGCCGATTTCACCCATTTCCTGAAGTTTCGCCGAGACCAGCGGCTCTGGAACGACACGACCGTCGACCAGATCATCAGCGACGTGCTGAACCAGCATCCGCAGGCGCAGGGGCATTTCCGCTTCGCGCTGTCGAAACCGCTGCCGAGCCGTTCATACACGCGTCAGCACGATACCGACTGGCATTTCGTGCATCGGCTGATGGAGAGCGAAGGCCTCTACAGCACATGGCAGCAGGCCGACGACGGCAAGTCGCATACGCTCGTGATCACCGACAACCTGCAGGCGTTCGCGCCGCTGTCGCCGGAGACCGTGCGCTTCTATCGGGGCGGCGCGGCGAGCGAAGCCGACGCGTTCACGCAATGGTCGGGCTCGCGCATGCTGCAGAGCGTGACCCGGACGACGCGCACGTTCGACTACAAGAATCCGTCGCAACCGTCGAACCCGAAGGGCACGACGCTGCCGACGATGGGCGGCCAGGGCGAATTGCCCGACCAGCTCGAAGTCTACGAGTACACCGGTGCGTACACGTATCTGGAGCAGACGCGCGGCGACCATCTGACGAAGCTGCGGATGGAGGAATGGGAGTCGCAAGCGAAGCGCTTCCACGGCGCGGGCGGCGTGCGCGCGATCGATGCCGGCCGTCGTTTTACGCTGGCGGATCATCCCGAACACGATCGCGATCCGGCCGACCAGCGCGAGTTCGCGGCGATCGGCGTCGAATGGTGGATCGAGAACAACCTGCCCGTCGCGAGCAGTAGCGCGGATTTTCCGTACAGCCTGCGCGACACGTTGACGCAAGCGCAGGAGGGCTACGGTGCCGACGCCGCGTTCCGCGTGCCGCACGACGACGGCTCGGTCGGCTTCTATCTCGTCGAGGTCGAAGCGCAGCGCGTGAGCGTGCCGTATCGCAGCCCGTTCGAGCACGAGAAGCCGAAGATGCATCTCGAGACGGCCATCGTCGTCGGGCCGCAGGGCGAGGAAGTCTATACAGATGAGCTGAACCGGATTCGTGTGCAGTTCGTATGGGATCGTCTGAACCCGGGCAACGAGAACGCGTCGTGCTGGGTGCGCGTCGTGCAGTCGGATACCGGCGGCGGCTACGGTGGCGTGCACGTGCCGCGCATCGGCGAGGAAGTGCTGATCGACTACGTGGGTGGCGATTGCGACCGGCCTTTGGCAGTCGGGCGCGTGTACAACGGCGCGAACCAGCCGCAGTGGCATAGCGACGGGATTCTGTCCGGGTATCGATCGAAAGAGTATTCGGGCAGTGGCTACAACCACCTCGTGATGGACGACGCGACCGGGCAGAACCGCGTGCAGCTGATGAGCAGCAGCGCGAACAGCCTGCTGCATCTCGGCTACCTGATCGACCAGAACGGCAATTCGCGCGGGTCGTATCTGGGCAGTGGCTTCGATCTGCGTTCGGATGCGTATGGCGCGGTGCGGGCGAGTCAGGGCCTGTACGTGACCACGCACCCGAAGGCGCCGAACAGCCAGCCGCTCGACGTGAAGGAAGCGCAGCAGCAACTGGTGACGGGCGAAAGCCTGGTCGAGGCGATGTCGGGCGTGAGCGAGCAGCATCAGGCGGAAAGCCTCAAGGAAGCCCACGACACGATGCGCGCGTTCACCGACGCGACGCTGGACAGCGCGTCGGGCAACGCGTCCGGCGGACGCACGGCAGGCGGCGGCACGGGCAGCGCGAATGCGTTCAAGGAGCCGGTGATGCTGTTCGGCAGCCCGTCGGGGATCGGGATGTCGACACAGCAGTCGCTGCACGTGGTCGCGAACGATCACGTGAACGTCGCGAGCGGACAGAGCGTGCACGTCGCCGCAGGCAAGTCGCTGATCGGCAGCATCGGGCAGAAGCTGAGCCTGTTCGTTCAGAACGCGGGGATGAAGCTGTTCGCCGGCAAGGGCAAGGTCGAGATCCAGGCGCAGTCGGACAACGTCGAGGTGACCGCGCAGAAGGCGGTGAAGGTTGTGTCCGCAACCGACCGGATCGAGATCGCGGCCGACCAGGGGATTCTGCTGACGAGTGGCGGCGGGTACATCCGCATCAAGGACGGCAACATCGAGATTCATACGCCGGGTGCGGTCGATGTGAAGGGCGCGTCGCATACGTTCGCGGGCCCGGCGAGCATGGGTTATCCGCTGCCGAGCCCGCGGCCGGATCAGCCGGGGCAGTTGGAGCTGTTTCACAAGTACGTGAACGGCGAGGCGGTGAAGGGCGGGCTGTTCACGGTGAGAGACGTGAACGGCGCCGTGCTGAAGAAAGGGGCGCTCGACAACAGCGGCTATACGGCGGTGAGCGGTTTGCCGCCGGGTGCGGTGCGTGTCGAGTTCGGGAAGGATCCGCGCGAGTCGGCTCAACCCGCAAATTACTTCAAGCAGGCGCAGTGGCCGGTCGAACCCGTCGAGCCGTCGCCGCAGGCGGCGCAAGCCGCGGCGACGGACCAGCTCGCGAGCCAGTTGAAGGGGATGGCGCCTGCGGCGACGACGGCTGCGATGGGGCTTGCGAGCGGAGGTGGAGCCGGTGCTGCATTGGGCGGACTGGCGAGTTCCGCATTGCCGGCTGCCGCAAGTGCGCTGGGTGGGGCAGGCGCTGTTTCCGCGCTACAGACGGCATCGAGCCTGGGCAGTGCCGCGAAGCAGGTGGCCGGGATGGTGCAGGCAGCTCGCCAAGGCGGGCTCGCGGCGCTGGCCACGCCGGCTGCGAAGGCGGCATCCGGTGCGCTGCAGGGCGCGCTACCTGGTGTCGCCGGGATCGCCGGAAAGGGCGCTACGACGGTGGCGTCGGCCGCCGGTGCGACCGGCATGAAGCTTCCGACGAGCGGGTTCGGCGGACCGCTGAAATCCTGAGAGGGCGGCTCGTCAGCCGTCTTGAAAAAACGAATTGAACGAACAACGACATGGCACAACAACTTCCACCGGGCGCCGAGAAGGAACAGGCCGTTTCCTGGCTCAGCGATATTTCGCCGAAAGACGTAGCGGCGGGCGGCGACCGTTTCAACAAGTGGCTGCTCAAGATCAGCGGCAATCACATTTCGTTCGAGGATCTCAAGACCTTCGCAAGCGCGGTGCCGATCATCGGCAACCTGATGGCGTTTTACGATGCGGTGTGCGACATCGTGATGATCGTCGAGAAGCGCCACGCCAATCTGCTCGATTACCTTGGGCTTGCGATCAACCTGATCGGCGTCATTCCGGTTCCGCCGCCGCTGGCATCGTTTCGACTGTCGGCACGGCCGCTGCTGGCGCTCGTGCGCAATCAATTGCTGGTGTCTCGCGGCAATCTCGGCGCGGCGCTCATTTCGGTGCTCGTCACGCATGTCAACGCCGCGGCCGCGACCGAAATCGAGAACTTCCTGAAGACCCTGCAGGACGTTCTTGTCGAACTGCTGAACGACTGCGCGCATAAGGCGCAGGAGTTGATGCTCGGTATTGCTACCGGGCTGGAACTCGCCCTCAAAGGGCAAATTTTCGACAGCAGCGCCAACGTGCGGCGTACTGCGCAGATCGCCCGGAAGATGGACAAGCGATCCTGGTACAACCCGATGCTGGTGGTTGATGCGATCGAGTACGGTTACGAAGGTTCGATCGCGTTGGGGAAGGAAGCCGGGAACGCGACGGTCGGGACCGCTGCGAAGCTTGCTCCGGACTCGTGGCTGCAACCGTTCCGCGATATCGTCGCGTTCCTGAAGGACGAGGCGCCGAAAGTCGCGAAGGCGATCCGCGATCTGAACGGCAGCGAAGAAGGCAAGATGCTGTGGCTGATCGCGCAAGTGATCGAGGCCGTGGCAAGGGTGCGCGCACGCGGGAAGCTTCACGAAAAGACCGCCGACGTGCCGCCCGGCGGCAAGGGGCGCGCGCAGCACGATCGTCCTCAGGAGCCGGCGGGTGCGATCGGACAGCAGGCGCATGCGGAAGGTGCCGGCCAGAGTCCTTGTAAAAGTTGCGGAATTGGCGCGTCGACCGGGTCGATCGATTTTGCTTTCGGCGATGAGACTTTCACTCACACGGACTTTGAACTGCCCGGCGCACTGCCGCTCGTCTGGGCGCGCACGTACCGGTCGCGCCTTTCCGCATACGACAACGGGGAACTTGGCGCGCGGTGGCTCACGCCGTATACGACGCGCATCGATGTCGAGGGCGATACATGGTTCTTTCGCGATGCCAGCGGGCGCAGCATCGAATATCGCGCGCTTGCAGCCGGAGGTGTGCATGACGATCTCGCGGAAAACCTGACGCTGACGCGTCTGGACGAGACGTGGGTCGCGATTGCATACGGCCACGACGAGCTTCACGTGTATGAACGGCGCGGCAATGCGTTCCGGCTGGCGATGCAGAAGGATCGTGCGGGCAATGCGATCACGCTCGATTACGACGCGCTCGACCGCGTGGCACGCCTGATCGATGCGAGCGGCAATGTGCTGTCGTTCGAGCACGACAAGCAAGGCCGGATCGTGATGATCGAGCAGGTGCTCGACGATGGAAAGCGCCGTACGCTTGCGAGTTACGCCTATGACGAAGCAGGCGATCTCGTGCGCGCAACCGACCGGTACGGCAACGCGTGGAGCTATCAGTACCACCGTCATCTCGTGACGCGCTATACCGATCGCACTGGCCGCGGGATGACGCTCGAATGGGACGGCGCGGACGCTGAAGACAACGCGAACGCGAAATGCGTGCGCGAGTACGCGGACGACGGTAGCCTCGATATCCGCCTTGCATGGCATCCGAACATTCGGCTGACCTACGTGACCGATGCGCTCGGTCAGACGTCACGCTACTACTTCAACATCAAGGGATACGTTTATCGAATCGCCTATCCGGACGGCAGCGAGGAATGGTTCCGGCGCGACGAGCATAACAATCTGACGCTGCACATTCTGCAGGACGGCAGCATCGAGCAGATGCGTTATGACGCACGTGGCAACCGGACATGGCACGAGCGCGCGGACGGCAGCATCGTCGAGATGGCGTACGACGACAAGGATCAGATGATCCGGCTCGTCGATCCGAACGGGCATGTGTGGCAGCGCAAGTACGACGATGCGGGCAATCTCGTCGAGGAAATCGATCCGCTCGAGCATGCGACGAAGTACGCCTACAACGACAAGGGGTTGCCTACGCAGATCACCGATGCGAAGGGCGGCTCGAAGGCGCTTGGATACAACGACGCCGGGCAATTGACGAGCTACACGGACTGCTCCGGAAAGAAGACGGAGTGGCGGTACGACGATATCGGCCGCGTGATCGAGACAAAGGACGCGTCCGGTGGCGTGGTTGCCTATGGTTATGGCCCGAACGGCCAATTGACGGAGACGCGTTCGCCGGCCGGTGTCGAGCACGTGCAATACGATGCTGAAGGCCGGTTGTTGCGGCATACGGATCAACTCAATCGATCGACCCGATACGGCTACGATGCAGCGGGTCGTATTGCGAGCCGCGCGGATGCGCTCGGGCAGACGATTGCGTATCGCTACGACCGTCTCGGCCGCTTGACCGCGCTGACCGATGCGAACCTTGCGACGTACCAGTTCCACTACGATCCGGCAGGGCGGTTGATCGAGGAAATCGGTTTTGACGGCAAGTCGACGCGTTATCAATACGACCCGGACAGCGGCAGCCTTGTTTCGGTTGATGAAGCGGGTTGCGTGACGTCGATCGACGTCGACGCAAACGGTCGCCTGATGAAGCGTGTGGCGGGGGAAAGCGAGGAACGGTTTGCCTACGACCGGAGCGGCAGGCTGATCGACGCGGTGAACCGGTACAGCCGCGTGCAGTTCTTCTTCGATCCGGTCGGCAATCTGGTGCGCGAACATCACGCGTACGATTTGTTCGGCGAGCGGCGTAGCTACGTCTGGCACCACGAATACGACGAGCTCGGCAACCGACGACGTACCGTGCGGCCGGATGGGCATGCGGTTGACTGGCTGATGTATGGCTCGGGGCATGTGCACGGGATGCTGCTCGATGGCGACGAGCGTGTGCAATTCGAGCGCGATGACCTGCATCGCGAGACGGTACGCATGTTGTCGAGCAAGGTCGGACAGCGCACGCATTACGACCCGGCAGGACGCGTGCTGCAGCAGACGATCCAGCGGTCGACCTCGCCCGCGCCGCTCGCCGAGCGGCGGTATCGCTATGACGCGGTCGGGCAGTTGTCGCGGATCGAGGATAGTCGCAAGGGCGGGACGGACTATCGATACGATCCGGTCGGGCGGCTGATCGAGGCGATCAGTCCGGTCGCGAAGGAGCGGTTTGCGTTCGACCCGGCGAGCAACGTCATCGATCCGGTGCGGTCCACCGAAACACCGGTCTACCGGTCGAGCCCGGTGCGGCCGGAAAGCACGTTGCCGGTCGAGGTGCCGAAGGTGTTGGGCAATCTGCTGAAGGCGTATGCGGGGATGCACTTCGAGTACGACGCGCGCGGGAATCTGGTGCTCAAGCGCACGCCGGCGGGGGAGCAGGAATACGAGTGGGATGAGTTCAATCGCTTGCTGTCGGCGCGGGTTGCGGAGGCGTCGCGGCAGAGTCAGTCACGGTATTTCTATGATGCGTTCGGTCGTCGTATTGCGAAGGAGGTGAACGGCGAGCGGATAGTGTTCGGGTGGGATGGCGACACGCTGGCGTACGAGAGCGATGGCGAGCGCGGCACGCACTATCTGTACGAGCCGGGAACGTTTGTGCCGCTGGCGCAGTATGTGGCGGAACCGGTTGAGGGAATCTCGACGCCGGAGTGGAAGAGTACCGACCGCTACGTGCCGGAGGATGATCCGCTTCAGAAGATGCCGGAGCGGCGGGGTGACGCGGCGCTGTTCTATTACCACTGCGATCAGATCGGGACGCCGCAGTTGCTGACGGATGACGACGGCGACGTCGTGTGGGAAGCGTCATATAAGGCGTGGGGCGAAGCGCGGGAGGTCATTGCGCGAGCGTCGAAGGCAGCTGGGATCACGGCGAGGAATCCGCTGCGGTTTCAGGGGCAGCAGGGAGATGACGAGACGGGGCTGCATTACAACCGGTATCGGTACTATGATCCGAGTAGTGGCCGGTTTATTAGCAAGGACCCGATCGGTCTCGCGGGAGGTATCAATGTCTATCAATACGCGCTCAACCCTGTAGAGTGGATCGATCCGCTGGGTTTGAGTCGCTTCAAGAAAGGGAGCTGGGGGCCGTGTAAGAAAGGTACAGGTCTCACGTACACTGTTTTTCAGCAGGATATTGATTGGGATATGGAGCATCGAGGGAAAACCAATTTGCAACGAGCAATGGAAGGTGGTGCGCCATTTATGATGAAAGACGGCGTGCCTCAGCAGATTCAATTGCACCATTCTCGTCAACAATCAACCGGTCCCTTGTTCGAAGTAACAACCAGCACACATAGGGCTGCCAGGGGCGCAGGTCGCGAGGCATTGCATCCGTATGGAAATCAAAAGAATCCTGATTTCCCCGTTGATCGCGATGCCTTTGACATTGATCGAAAGCAATACTGGCAGGATCGCGCGGCAGAGGCAAATGCATCAAAAAATGGAGGGTGTAATCTGTGATTCCATCAACAGTCGATCAGTATCTGGCTGGATCTACCGGTGACGTCGCCAGAGGTGATCCGAAAGCAGCCATGAGGGCACTTCAAGATCTGGGCGTTGCTTCGGATACTGATTTTGGGCAGTTCTACCTCAAGTATCAGGGTGGCTTTATAAGTTCGCGACCTGTTGCTGAGTTGCTTGATATCGAGGGGCCATCTATTCCCGCAATTCCGGACCAAACGGATTATGTTAGGGATCGCTACGGTATTCCGGAGCAGTATCTGGCTTTAACGTCGGATGAAAGCGAAGGTATGTACCTGTACAGTAAGGATGATGGTGCTGTCTACGATCTCGATATTTCGGTTTTAAACGATTTCATAAATGGGAAGATCCCGGCTCGCTGGGCTACATTTAATGATTTCTTGATATGGTATTTTGAGTCACGGGTATAGATAAAAAGGGCCGCGAGAGCGGCCCTTGTTGTTTGTGTGATGAGTTGAAACTCGGCGTTCAGGTGGCGGTGATGGTGAGCTTGCCGTGTTCGAAATGAACGCGAACCTTCTGACTAGCGTGGAAACCTGCATTGTGGACCAGCTGTTGATGTCCACGCAAAATTGACCCACCTGAGGCAGCAATTTTCATCGAATTTTGACACACACGATCGAACGGCGTCGTATAAGGCGTGGGGCGAAGCGGGGAGATGATTGCGCGAATTTCGAAGGCCGCGGGCATCGTACGAAGAACCCGCTGTAGTTTCGGGGGGCAGGTGTTGAAAATAAAGGGCAGCGATGTTGGCAGTGTTGCGGGAATTTGGTGGAATTTCATTCATCTTTGATTTGAAAGAGTGTGAGGTATTCCTCGGGACGCTCAATGGTCTCAAGGAACGTCAAAAATTCGAAACGCTCGTGAGTGATAGATCGGGCGGGGAAGTGACGATGGCTTTAGAAATACAAAAGATGGTGCGGAGGTTATTTTGTCGGCCGAGGCGTGTGAATATGCCGGTCACAAACTGGAGGAGTTGAAGATGGGTGGATGATTTTCGACGCCTGAATTCGTACGGTTGAGAAATTTGAAATCGAATGGCAAGGTCGTGGATACTTTTTTTTGTTCTCAGAAATTAGCCTTGCAAGCGCGAATCGTATCAAAGGATTCGATCGATCTTGCGGGTGGCGATAACCTCTATCAATATGCGCCGACCCCGATGCGGTGGATCGATACGCATCACGAAACGCCCATACGCCGATGACTGCGAGAAGATCTCGCAGATGAATGAGAAATCAACAATGACGTGACGATAGGAAAGCAGCAGGGTTGGGGCCAGAAACAGTATGACCAGGCTCTGCGCGGAATCATTGCACGAGAGCGGGCCGAGCTGAAAGCAGGGAACCGTATGCTCAACAAGAACCATCGATCATGGGCGTGTCCAAACTGAGTGAGGAAATATGACGAAAATCTGGACCACAGAGGCGGACTATCCGGAAAGTCGGATGGCGCTCTACGATGAGGTAAAAAATGGCGTGGATCGCTTCGAGTTGCAGGCGGCAACTCGCCTCGTAAGATCTGATCCATTGGTATTCGAGCTTCCCAAAAAGGGTCTTTCAAAGATTCAAGATTACGGCGTCATCTGGTCGGACATCTTGATTCCGCTCGTAAGCGAAGCGGTGCGTATTGCGATTGAGGAGCTGGCGATTGACGGCGACGTACAGTTCATTCCGGCAGTTATTAAATCGAATGGAGAGGCTATCGGTGGCTCATACTTTCTTCTCAATCCGATGAGGAAAGTTGACGTGGTCGATCACGACGCTTCTGAGCCGATAGTGGTGAAAATATCGGGATTCCCTGATGCCAAAGTCGGCTTCAAAAAGATGGTCTTGCGCTCCGATTTCTCTGCCAATGGTATTGGCCGGCAATACGACTCTCCGACATACATTGTCGTGGGGGATCAACTGGCTGACGCTGTATTGCGTGCCACGAAGAAGGGAGTCAGGTTCACAACGGGTATCCCGCCGGCCGGTTGATGCCAAACTGACCGACTGCTCCCCCGGAGCAGAGCGCACATTCGGCCATTGGGTTCGATAGTTGGGGCGAGGCGAAGCAACTCGCAAGTAGTCTTGGCGGAGTCAGACTGGGATTGGCCAGGATGTGACTTGATATGGTTATTATGCGATCCGTTCCGTAATTTTTATCCTCTTGTCGTTCGTAACAGCGTCATATGCCGACGATTTCTGGCCGAGAGCTGCAGCGGCCCCTGATCTGATGCATCCGAAGCTCTTCAAAGCCAATGGTTTGAGTTTCCAGCTTCCGGCAGATTGGCGGATCACGGCAAACGATCCGCTCCAGGGCACCGATGGCCGAGGAGTTAGTATCGAAGCCGACAAATCCGCATTCGAGGTACTGAATCTGGACGTCGTCGTTCAGGTGCTGCGAACCAAGGTCGCACCTTCTTCCGAAGGTACGGCGCAGTACCTGTACGAGAGCCAGGTCGACGACAAGCCCGCCCAGTACACGAAGCCGGAATTTGCACCGTTCATGCTGAACGGCAAGTATCCGGCGCTTGCTTCGCGCTATATGCACACGATCTTCAATCAAGACGAACTCTACGCGCATCGTCTCGATCTCGTCACCAGCAAGGTCTGTGGCAAGGGCTGGACCTGCGTGATCTTCTCGTCCGGATTGGCCGCGAACGAGCGCGCCGCCGAAGCAGGGCATGGCCAAGATCTACGAAACGGTCCGCTACCAACCCTGAAGGGCAGTCCGACGCGGGAAACTAGACGTGGTCCCGAATGACGGTATTACATGAGCCAACTGACCGACAGCCGCCACAGCGCCAACCCCGCGCATACGAACTTGGCATAATCACGCCTTGCTCGACACGAGCGCCGCTGCGCAGACACGCTTGTGCAACCGCCGCATCTTGGCTCGGGCGTATTGACTCCAGTCCCGTTACCACCGCAATACCCATGTCGACCATCACCGCGACCACCGCGTCGCTGAAACACATTCTCGAACATCCCGGCGATTTTTCCGGTTGGCTCTGCCTGCCGCCGATGCCCTGGACGCTCGATACAGAGGGCGCATTCACCGAAGACGCCAACGACCCCGAAGCCGCCACGCCGCCCGCTACCGCACCGCAACCCGGCTGGCGCGTCACGCTGAATAGCGCGACGATCGAGGACATCGTGATCAATGCGCATGACCAGGTCGACGAACCGAGCGTCGCGCAATTGTTCGACGCGTTCGTGTTCTACGTCGACAACGGGGAATTCATTCTGCTCTGACGACGCACGACGCACGACGCACGACGCACGACGCACGACGCACGACGCACGACGCACGACGCACGACGCACGACGCACGACGCACGACGCACGACGCACGACGACGCGCCCCACGCACCACAGTAAAAAAGGACCGCCGAGCGGTCCTTTCTTCACGAAGCGTCAACATCCGAACGAAGCCTGCCCCTCAAGGCAACGAAATCGTCAAATTCGCCGACTCCGGCCCGACCTTGATCACCTGCGAATAAGGCGCCAACGCCTGCAGCGTCTTGTCCTTGAGATAGGTATTGAGCCCGAGATACCCGAGCAGGGCCACCAGCGCAAACACCGCCCCGATCGCCCAAACCGGCACCTCCCGCTTCAGCCGATGCGCGATCTGATCCGGCAGCGGCCAATGCGGCGCAAACGCCGCCCGCTTGCCCTTCATATGCGCGATCTCATCCCCCAGCCGCGCGGTCAGATACGCGAGCTTCTCCGGCCCCTCGAGCAGATACTTGCCCTGGAACCCGAGCAGCAGGCACATATGAAACACCTCGAGCGACTGCAACCGCGCCGCGCCTTGCGCGCGACATTCCTCGAGATACTGAAAGAACTTCTCCCCCGCGAGCTGCTCGCCGAACAGCACGAGCTGCAGCGGCCGGCGTTCCCAGTCGGTGCGGATCTTGAACTGCGACGACAGCACCATTTCATCGACCGCCGCGCAATACGCGAACTTCGCGCCATACACGTCCTCGGCCGGGATGTTCAGCTTCTTCGCGCCACGCTCGAAATCCGCCAGAAACTCCTGGATCTTCGTGCTGAACTCGCTCGCGCTGTCCGGCTCGCGGCCGTTCTTGAGCAGGAACAGCATGAAGAACCCGTCGTACAGCAGGTCGAGCAGCGAACGGGCCTGGAACGCGGCGTCGGTCGACGCCGGGGTATGCAGCGGGGCCGGCGCGTTGTCGCCGAACAGGGAAGGCGCGTAGCTCATGATGTGACCGCGATCAGTTCGAATTTCAGGTCATTGATGCCAGTCGGCGCGTAGATCATCGCGGACTGGGCCTGCAGCATGCGCTCGTACAACGCGCCGCGCGAGTCGAGCTGGAAATAGCATGCACCGGGCCGCACCGGAATCGCGGGCGGCACCTGCGGCATGTACGACAGCCGCACGCCGGGCATTGCCGACAGCACGAGCTTGTCGACGTCGTCGGGCGCGCCGACCTTGAAGCGCGCCGGCACCGCATCGATGAGCTCGACGTTCGGCATGTCCGCTGACACCGCGAGATAGAACTCGGTCTTGTCGTCGATCTTGCCCGAATCGAGGCGGCCGAGGTGGAACGACGGACGCACCTCGTCGAGCGTGATCGCGAAGTAGCGCGTCGAGATCACGGTGTCGAGCAGCTCGCGCAGCATCAGGTCGAGACGCGCAAAGCTCGGGCCCGGATCGTCATGGCGATACACGGGCAGGTCGGCGAGCGTGTAGCCCTTCGAGAACGTCATCAGCTGCCCCGCGAGGCGCAGCAGTTCCTGGAACAGCCGCTCCGGATGCAGCGCCGCGTGCTGGTGCAGGTGCGCGAGCGTCGCGAACGCGGCGTTCGCCGTGTGCAGCAGCCAGAACGACGCGATGTCGCCCGAGCGGAATTCGATGATGTTCTTCGACGGTTCGCGGTGAAAACCGTACAGCGCGTTCACCTTCGCCTGCAGCGCGTCGACGAGCTGGCGCAGCCGTTGGTGCAGGATCGGCGACGCGTCGATCGCGAGGCACGGCGGCACGAAGTTGTCGTCCATCTCGAAGCCGGACGTCGCGGTGCGGCGCACGCGCACGAGCGGCACCGACAGCAGCTGGTCGCGCGGCTCGCTGTGCGCGATCAGCTTGACCTGCGTCTTCAGAAACGTGATGTCGGCTTCGGCGGCGTCGGTGAAGTTGTCGGCGACGCTCGTCTGCTCGCTGACGAAGCGCGTGATGAAGCCGGCGGCGGGATCGTCGCTGTAGTTGGTGCCGTTCTCGCGCAGCGGGTGCAGCGCGAGGTAGAACACGAATTCGTTGATGCCTTCCGGCAGCGTGTCGAGCGCGATCGGCGGCGGCAGGTCGTCGGCCTGCGGCGCGGCATAAAGCGCGCCGTCCGGGAACACGAGCGCGAGCTCGGCCACGCGCAGCACGTTGCTGCCGAGCGCATCGCGGTCGATGCGCACCGAGCGCACGCCCCAGTTGTACGGCTGGATCGCCTGGATGGATTCGAACAGGCGCGCCTCGTGATACGCGTCCTGCCGCTGAAAGTGTTGAGGCCGGAGGAACAGCCCTTCCCCCCACAGCACCTTGGCCGAATAACTCATGTCAAATCCGGTTAATGTCGCGTTGCGATGTAATCGATTTGTTCGTGCCCGAATTAATCGCCATTTTGTTAACTCTTGTTAAATGACATTCGTGCGTCATGTTTAACCGCAGGTCACCGACGAAAGCAAATTCAGCGGTTGCGAAGGCGCACCCTGTTGCGGTGCGATGACAGAGCCGTCGGTGACCGTCATCGCGCAATTATGCAGGCCGATGATTATGCCGGATTTCTCCGACTTTGCCGGGTCGAACGTCAGTTTCCATCGCTGGATTGCGGGATCGCGGAACAGCGCGACGATGCCGAATGCCTGCGCTTCGCGCGACAGCTTTTCGGTTGCCGTATAGCGCTGGCCCGGAATCAGCGTGATTTCACGCACGTTCAGCAGATCGGCGCCCAGCGCGGCCTTTTCCTTGGTCGGATCGGTGAATGCATCGAACGGCGCTTGCTGGAACGAAGTCGGATCCTTCAGCGCGTAGAGCCTGACCACTAACGCGAGCGGCTTGTGATCGTTCGCGGCATTGAGGTTCGGCGCGGCGGCGAGCGTGAGCCCGATGTTGCGCGGCGGTTTCTGGGCATCCGGCACGTCGGGCTTGCCGACGCCGGCGGCCTGCATGACGGCGCTCGCGGCGGAGCCGAGCAGCGGGGCGGCCGCGCATCCGGCCAGGAGCGCGCAGGCAATCAGCGGCAGCGCATAGCGAATCATGGACGATCTCATCGTGTTTCCGGCGTGCCGCCTTTAACTCCCCTGTCAAAACTGCCGGGTATTTCCGCGTTCGCCGCGAATCCCCGGCGTATCGGCCGTTCAACTATTAAGCACACGCGCACGGCAGCGTGCCTTCGGAAATTTTTTCCGTCGTTCGCGCAAAGCGTTGCAGGCCAAGTAAAACTTGCGCATTCCGGTCGATGCGAAAGCCGTCGGCGAGCCGCTGCCAGAGGCGTTTCGAGGGGGTAGCGCACGATTTTAAAAGGAATTACTCTGCACGCAGCGATTGAATTATGAAAAATTGATCGGTACTATACCCGCGCGCTTCTTGCAAAGCAAAAGAACCAGATTCTCAACGATTTTAATACTCACGCGCCGGTGGATATAACGATGAAAGACCGTCTCTTCGCAAAACTTTCTGGGGTAGTGCTGGCTTGCGGCGTGATCGCCGGTTGTGCGAGCCAGCCGCCGGCGCCGCCGTCTGCCGAGGTGTTCAACAAGTCGCTGGCCGATGCGGACGCCGTCGCGAAATCGGGTGACCAGGACAAGGCGCTCGGCCTGTACCAGCAGCTCGCGAAGTCGGATCCGACGCGCGAGGAGCCGTGGTCGCGCATCGCGCAGATCCAGTTTGCCCAGAACCACTACGGCCAGGCGATCGTCGCCGCGCAGGAAGCACTGCAGCGCGACGCGACCGACCGTCAGGCGAAGAGCGTGCTCGCGGTCGCGGGGCTGCGGATCGCGACGCAGTCGCTCGGCGAACTGCGCCAGGATTCGTCGCTCGCGGGCGATGCGAAGTCGGACGCGCAGGCGCTCGCGAAGCAGCTGCGCGACACGCTCGGCGAATCGGCGCTGTTCCCGCCGGAGCAGAAGGCGCAAACGCGCAAGGTCGTGCGTCGCCAGATTCACCGTCCGAAGGCCGGCGCCGGCGCTGCAACCGAGGTCGCCGCCGGTGCTGCCACCACGCCGACGGCGTCGGGCAACACCGCGCCGCAGAAGGGCGGCGCCGATCCGTTCAGCGCACTGCGCAACTGACCGCAACTGACGCGATAACCACAACTAACCTGGGAGCCGTCGAGATGGCCAAGAAAGAAAGCATTCAGAAAAGCTTGCAGAAAATACGGCCGCCGCGCGTCCAGCTGACCTACGAGGTCGAGAAGGGCGACGCGATCGAGGTAAAGGAACTGCCGTTCGTCGTCGGGGTCGTCGGCGATCTGGCGGGCCAGTCGGAAGTCGAGCAGCCGAAGCTGCGCGACCGCAAGTTCGTCAACATCGACCGTGACAACTTCGACGACGTGATGAAGGCGATCGAGCCGCGTGCCGCGTTCCAGGTGGAAAACCGCCTGAGCCCGGAAGGCGGCAAGTTCGCGGTCGACCTGAAGTTCCGTTCGCTGTCGGATTTCAGCCCGGACGAAGTCGTCGAACAGGTCGACCCGCTGCGCCGCCTGCTCGAGGCGCGCTCGAAGCTCGCCGACCTGCGCAACAAGCTCGCCGGCAACGACAAGCTCGAGGACCTGCTGTCCGAAGTGCTGAAGAACACGCAGCAGCTGCAGGAGCTCGCGAAGGGCACCGGCGGCGACAAAGACGGCGAATGACGACGGAGTGTTGAGATGAACCAGCAAACGGCTGCGGCCCAAGCGAGCGGCGCGGAATACGCCGCCGGGACTTCGCTGCTCGACGACATCGTCGAGAAGAGCAAGGTCGCGAAATCCGATTCCGAGCATGCACGTGCGAAGGACCTGATCGGCGAACTCGTGCACCAGGTGCTCGACGGCACGGTGATCGTGTCGGACAACCTGTCGGCGACGATCGACGCGCGCGTCGCGGAACTCGATCGCCTGATCTCCACGCAGCTGTCCGCGGTGATGCACGCGCCGGAATTCCAGCGCCTCGAAAGCACGTGGCGCGGGATGGATTACCTGGTCAAGGAAAGCAACACCGGCCAGACGATCAAGATCAAGGCGCTGCACGCACCGAAGCGCGACCTCGTGCGCGACTTCAAGGGCGCGAGCGAGTTCGACCAGAGCGCGCTGTTCAAGAAGGTCTACGAAGAAGAGTTCGGCACGTTCGGCGGCTCGCCGTTCGGTGCGCTGATCGGCGATTACGAGATCTCGCGCCAGCCGGAAGACATGTACTTCATCGAGCAGATGTCGCACGTCGCGGCGGCCGCGCACGCGCCGTTCATCGCGTCGGCGTCGCCCGAGCTGCTCGGCCTCGAGTCGTTCTCCGACCTCGGCAAGCCGCGCGATCTCGGCAAGGTGTTCGACACGGTCGAATACGCGAAGTGGAAGTCGTTCCGCGATTCGGAAGACTCGCGCTACGTCGGCCTCACGCTGCCGCGCTTCCTCGGCCGCCTGCCGTTCAATCCGAAGGACGGCCAGACGGCGGAGAACTTCAACTTCGTCGAGGACGTCGACGGCACCGAGCACGACAAGTACCTGTGGTGCAACGCGGCGTGGGCGTTCGCGGCACGCCTGACGGCCGCGTTCGACGACTTCGGCTGGTGCGCGGCGATCCGCGGCGTCGAGGGCGGCGGCCTCGTCGAGGACCTGCCGACCCACACGTTCAAGACCGACGACGGTGAAGTCGCGCTGAAGTGCCCGACCGAAATCGCGATCACCGATCGCCGCGAGAAGGAGCTGAGCGACCTCGGCTTTATCCCGCTCGTGCATTGCAAGAACTCGGATTACGCTGCGTTCTTCGCCGCGCAATCGGTGCAGAAACCGAAAAAATACAGCACCGACAGCGCGAATGCGAACGCCGTCCTGTCCGCCCAGCTTCAGTACATCTTCTCGGTATCGCGCGTCGCGCACTACCTGAAGGCGATGATGCGGGACAAGATCGGCAGCTTCGCATCGGCGCAGAACGTGGAGACTTTCCTCAACCGGTGGATTTCGCAGTACGTCCTGCTCGACGACAACGCATCGCAGGAACAGAAGGCGCAATTTCCGCTGCGCGAGGCATCCATACAAGTGTCGGAGATTCCGGGCAAGCCGGGCTCGTATCGTTCGGTCGCGTTCCTGCGTCCGCACTTTCAGCTCGACGAACTCTCGATTTCTCTGCGACTTGTCGCTGATCTGCCCAAACCGGCAAATTCATAAGCGAGTAAATCGCCCGGGCGGGCCGCCTGGGTAGGACGTTAAAACCACCTCTTTGGGGAGTCGAAGGGCCATGTTACATATGCACTTGCAGTTTGGTAGTCCGGCGGTGAAGGGTGAATCCGCGGACAAGGACCATCAAGGCTGGATCGAGCTGAAATCGTGGGATCACTCGATCGTTCAGCCGCGTTCGGCAACGGCATCGACCGCAGGCGGTCACACGATGACGCGCTGCGAGCACGGCGACATGATTTTCACGAAGGAAATCGATTCGTCGAGCCCGCTGCTGTATCAGCACGCATCGGGCGGCACCACGTTCGACGAAGTGACGGTCCATTTCTCGCGCGCGGACGGTGAAGGCAAGCGCGTGCAGTATCTGGAAGTGAAGCTCAAGTACGTGATCATCTCGAGCATCGCACCGAGCGTTCGCGAAGAAGGTCTGCCGCTCGAGACGTTCTCGCTGAAGTACGCGGCCGTGCAGTGGAAGCAGACCCAGCAGAAGATCGGCGGCAACCAGGGCGGCAACACGCAAGGCGCCTGGAGCCTGACGAAGAACGACAAGACCTACGCGGTCTAAGGTCGGTTGCGGCAACGGGGCGCTCGGCGTCCCGTTGCCGTTTTCGCTGTGCACGCCGGCCGATGAAAAGATTCGAACCCAGTTTTCTCGACAAGCTGTTCGACGACGAACCGCATCTGCCGGCCTCGGCCGCGATGCGGCAATTGTCGCTGGACGAGCTCAAGAACACGGTCGCCCGCGACGTCGAGGCGATTCTCAACACCCGTATCGCGCACACCGAAATCGAGCTGGCCGCGCTGCCGGAGTGCCAGAAGTCGGTGCTGACCTACGGGCTGAACGATTTCGCGGGGCTGAGCCTCGCGAGTCACTACGACCGCGCGTTCATCTGCAAGTCGATCCAGCAGGCCATCGCGCGCCACGAGCCGCGGCTGCAGCAGGTGCAGGTGACGTTCGAGCTGAACGAGCAATCGACCAACGCGCTTTACTTCGCGATCCAGGCGCTGCTCGTCGTGCACCCGGCCGAGGAGCCGGTGAGTTTCGATGCGATGCTGCAGCCGTCGACGCTGCAGTATTCGGTCACGCGCGCACGCGCGGCCAGAATGCTGTGAATCGAGCTGCCGAGCGGGCCGGACCGCCCGGTGGTGGATCAGGGTCCGGCAGGAAATATTGAGGTTCGGGGTCGTCGATGGAAGAATTGCTGCCGTATTACGAGCGCGAATTATCGTTTTTGCGGCGCTATTCGCGAGATTTCGCCGAGCGCTATCCGAAGATCGCCGCGCGGCTCGCGTTGTCGGGCGAGCACTGCGAGGATCCGCACGTCGAGCGGATGATCGAGTCGTTCGCGCTGCTCGGCGCGCGCATCAACAAGAAGCTCGACGACGACTACCCGGAATTCACCGAAGCGCTGCTGGAAGTGCTGTATCCGCACTACCTGCGGCCGTTCCCGTCGTGCTCGATCGCGCAGTTCACGCCGGCGTCGCCCGGCCAGCAGACCGAACCGGTCGTGATCGACCGCGGCACCGAGCTGAAGAGCCGCCCGATCCGCGGCGTGCAGTGCCGGTTCCGCACCGCGTACGACGTGACGCTCGCGCCGATCCGCATCTCGGAGGCGCGCTACACGCCGGTCGCGCTCGCACCGAGCGCGACGGTGCTGCCGTCCAACGCGACGGGCGTGATCTCGATCACGTTCGAATCGCTCGCCGCGCAGCTCGATCTCGGCGCGCTGAAGCTGCCGACGCTGCGCGCGCACCTGCACGGCGAGCAGTCGTTCGTCGCCGCGCTGACCGACTGCCTGTTCGTCAACGTGCTCGGCGCGTACGTCGAGCCCGAGCGCAACGGCCGCTGGACCGCGCTGCGCAAGCTGCCGATCGCGCACGCCGGCTTCGACGAGGACGACGCGCTGATCGACTACCCGGCGAAGTCGCACCCTGCGTATCGCCTGCTCACCGAATACTTAGCGTTCCCCGACAAGTTCGATTTCGTCGATTTCGATCTTGCGGCGATCGCGCGCGCGTCGGGCCGATGCCAGCGCGCGACGCTGCATCTGGTGCTGCAGGACGTGCGCAGCGATTCGCACGTCGCGCGGCTGCTCGAGTTGCTGACGGCCAGCCATTTCCGGCTGTTCTGCACGCCGATCGTCAACCTGTTCCGCCAGCACGGCGAGCCGATCCGCATCACGCACCGCGCGGTGTCGTACCCGGTAATCGCCGAAGCGCGCCGCGCGTTCGCGTACGAGGTGTACTCGATCGATTCGGTGAAGCTCGTCCGGCAGCAGGCGCATGAAGAATCGGTGATCGAGTTCCGGCCGTTCTATTCGCTGCATCACGGCGAATCGGCGCGGATCGGTCACTACTGGTTCGCGCGCCGCAACGACTGGGTCGCGCAGAAAAGCCCCGGCTACGAAACCGAGATCTCGATCGTCGACATCGACTTCGAGCCGACCTCGCCGCAGACCGACACGCTGAGCCTCGACCTCACCTGCACGAACCGCGACCTGCCGGCGATGCTCGCCTTCGGCCTCGAAGGCGGCGACCTGTTCCAGGAAGGCGGCGCGCAGACGAGCGGCATCTCGATGCTGCGGCGCCCGACGCAGAGCGTGCGCTTCGAGCGCGGCCGCGCCGCGCACTGGCGGCTCGTGTCGCATCTCGCGCTGAACCACGTGTCGCTGGTCGCGCACGGGCTCGCGCCGCTCAAGGAAATGCTGACGCTGTACGACCTGCGGCGCACCGCCGTGTCGATGCGCCAGATCGACGGCCTCGCCGGCGTCGAGCAGCGCGGCGCCGTGCAGTGGCTGCCCGGCAAGCCGTTCGCGACCTTCGTGCGCGGCATCGAGATCCGCCTGACGATCGACGAGGAGCACTTCGTCGGCGCGAGCCTCGCGTCGTTCGTGCGCGTGCTCGACAGCTTCTTCGGGCTGTACGTTCATCTCAACAGTTTCGTTCAACTAGTCGTGGTGTCGAAGCGCACCGGCGAGGAGATCATTCGATGCAAGCCCCGCACCGGCGAATCGATCCTGGCGTAGTCGACGCGCTGCTCGACGAGCCGCACCGCTTCGAGTTCTTCCAGGCGGTGCGCGTGCTCGAAGGGCTGTTCGCGCGGCAGGCGTCCGATGCCCCCGGCGCGTGGCGGCAGGGCGACGTCGTCGCGCAGCGCATCGAATTCCGCAACACGCTGTCGCTCGGCTTTCCGCCGAGCGAGATCGAAGGCGCCCGCTCGTTCGACGACGACGGCACGCTGCTCGACTCGGGCGAGGATCGCGGCGCCGCGCTCGCGGCCGGCGAGCTCGGTCATGTCGAACTGACACCCGCATTCTTCGGGCTGCTCGGCGGGCAGGGCGCGCTGCCGCTGCACTACACCGAGCAGATCGTCGCGCGCGAGCACCTGAAGCGCGACCACGCGGCGCGCGCCTTCTTCGACGTGTTCTCGAACCGCGCGACCGCGCTGTTCTACGCGGCGTGGAAGAAATACCGGCTGCCGTTCCATTACGAACTCGACCGCGACGAGCGCTACCTGCCGCTCCTGCTCGCGATCGCCGGCGTGCCGAGCGACGAGGTGCGCGACAGCCTCGCGGCCGGCGCGGGCGGCGTGCTCGACGAGGCCGTCGCCGGCTACGCGCTCGCCGCGCGGCACCGGCCGATGTCGGCCGCCTACCTGCAGCGCACGCTGTCCGATTACTTCCGCGTGCCGGTGAAGATCGACCAGTTCGTCGGCAAGTGGTACGACGTGCCGCCCGACCAGCTGAGCGTGCTCGGCGAGGTCAACGCGGTGCTCGGCGCGACGGCGCTCGTCGGCGAACGCGTATGGCAGCGCGACATGCGCGCGCGGATCGTCGTCGGCCCGCTGTCCAAGCGCGACTACGAGGCGTTCCTGCCCGGCGGCGCGCAGGCCGTTGCGCTCGAACGCATGCTGACGTTGCTCGCCGGCGTCACGCTCGAATACGAGGTGAAGCTCGTGCTGAAACGCACCGAGGTCGGCGCGAGCGTGCTCGGCGCGGGCTCGCGGCTCGGCTGGGACGCGTTCCTCTGCACCCGCGACGCAGCCGACGACCGCTCGGACGCCCGCTATGAACTGCACGTGATTCACTGATTCCGAACGACAACAAACAATCGAACCTGAGATCGACGCCATGAGCACGCCTCTGAAGACCCTGATCACGAAACTGAACCCGCTGTGCCGGCACGCGACCGAGCGCGCGGCGAGCGCGTGCCTGGCGCGCGGCCATTACGAGGTCGATCTGGAGCATCTGTTTCTCGCGCTGCTCGACCAGGCGACGGGCGACCTGCCGCTCGCGTTGCGTGCGAGCCGCGTCGATCCGCATGCGCTGCGCGCCGATCTCGAGCGCGAACTCACGCGCCTGAAGACGGGCAACACGCGCACGCCGGTGTTTTCCGTGCACCTGATCGCGCTGTTCGAACAGGCCTGGTTGATCGCGTCGCTCGATTCGCAGCTCGGCCGCATCCGTTCGGGGCATCTGCTGCTCGCGCTGCTGACCGCGCCCGATCTCGCGCAGTTCGCGCAGCGCATGTCGTCGCAGTTCGCGGAAATGAACGTGACGGACCTGAAGCACAAGTTCGACGAGATCATGGCCGGTTCGAGCGAAGCCGAGCCGCGCCAGGCGGATGCGGAAGGCAGCGACGTCGCGCCGGCCCCCGACGGCGCCGCGCCCGCGGCCGGCCCGTCGAAGACGCCCGCGCTCGACACGTACACGACCAACCTCACGCAGCGCGCGCGTGACGGCAAGATCGACCCGGTGATCGGCCGCGAAGCCGAGATTCGCCAGGCGATCGACATCCTGATGCGCCGCCGCCAGAACAACCCGATCATGACCGGCGAGGCCGGCGTCGGCAAAACGGCGGTCGTCGAGGGTCTCGCGCTGCGGATCGCGGCCGACGACGTGCCGCCGCCGCTGCGCGGCGTCGCGCTGCACGTGCTGGACATGGGCCTGCTGCAGGCCGGCGCGAGCGTGAAGGGCGAGTTCGAGAACCGCCTGAAGAGCGTGATCGACGAGGTGAAGAAGAGCGCGCACCCGATCATCCTGTTCATCGACGAGGCACACACGATCATCGGCGCGGGCGGCCAGGCCGGCCAGAACGACGCGGCGAACCTGCTGAAACCGGCGCTCGCGCGCGGCGAGCTGCGCACGATCGCCGCGACGACCTGGAGCGAATACAAGAAGTACTTCGAGAAGGATGCGGCGCTCGCGCGGCGCTTCCAGGTCGTGAAGGTCGAGGAGCCGAGCGAGCCGCTCGCGGCCGCGATGCTGCGCGGGATGTCCGGGTTGATGGAGAAGCACTTCAACGTGCGGATCCTCGACGACGCGATCACCGAGGCCGTGCGCCTGTCGCATCGCTACATCAGTGGCCGCCAGCTGCCGGACAAGGCGATCAGCGTGCTCGACACCGCGTGCGCGAAGGTCGCGCTCGCGCACAGCGCGACGCCCGCAGCGATCGACGACACGAAGAAGCGCATCGAGCGCATCGATGCGGAAATCGCGTCGCTGGAGCGCGAAGCGGCGGGCGGCGCCGCGCACGACGAGCGCCTGGGCGAGCTGCGCGGCGCGCGCGACACGGCGCTCGCACAATTGACCGAGGACGAAGCGCGCTATGAAGCCGAGCGCGCGATCGTCGTCGAGATCACCGAACTGCGTGACACGCTCGACCGGGCGCGCGGTCCGTCGGAAGACGGCGAGCCGGTCGACGTGCCGGCCACGCGCGAGAAGCTGGCCGAACGCGTCGCGGCGCTGCACGCGCTGCAGGGCGGCGAGCCGATGGTGCCGCTGCAGGTCGACGGCCACGTCGTCGCCGAGATCGTCGCCGCGTGGACGGGCATTCCGCTCGGCCGGATGGTGAAGGACGAGATCGACACCGTGCTGAACCTGCAGCCGCTGCTGACCGCGCGCGTGATCGGCCAGGACCATGCGCTCGATGCGATCGCGCAGCGCGTGCGCACGGCGACCGCGAACCTCGAGGATCCGAACAAGCCGCGCGGTGTGTTCATGTTCGTCGGGCCGTCGGGCGTCGGCAAGACCGAGACGGCGCTCGCGCTGGCCGACATCCTGTACGGCGGCGAGCGCAAGATGGTCACGATCAACATGAGCGAGTACCAGGAAGCGCACAGCGTGTCGGGCCTGAAGGGCTCGCCGCCGGGCTACGTCGGCTACGGCGAGGGCGGCGTGCTGACCGAGGCCGTGCGCCGCAACCCGTATTCCGTCGTGCTGCTCGATGAGGTCGAGAAGGCGCATCCGGACGTGCTCGAGATGTTCTTCCAGGTGTTCGACAAGGGCACGATGGACGACGCCGAAGGGCGCGAGATCGACTTCCGCAATACGCTGATCATCCTGACGTCGAACGTCGGATCGGCCGCGGTGATGCAGGCGTGCCTGAACAAGCCGGCCGACGAGCTGCCCGATCCGGACGCGCTCGCCGAGGCGCTGCGCCCGCAGCTGTACAAGACGTTCAAGCCCGCGTTCCTCGGCCGGATGAAGGTCGTGCCGTACTACCCGATTTCCGACGACGTGCTGGCCGAGATCATCGAGCTGAGGCTCGAACGGATCCGTCGCCGCATCGAAGCGAACCACAAGGCCGCGTTCGAGTGGGACGAATCGCTCGTCGACGCGGTGCTCGCGCGCTGCACCGAGGTCGATTCGGGTGCCCGCAACGTCGACCACATTTTGAACGGCACGCTGCTGCCGGAGATCGCGGGCCACGTGCTCGGCCGGATCGCCGACGGCGCGGCCATCGCGCGCATCGCCGTGCGCGCGGACGAGGCCGGCGAATTCGCCTATACGGTCGAATGAGCCTCCGCACGCGACATCTCATGCATCAACGGATTCACTGAACCATGCCGATCAATCTCCCCGAGCTGCTGACGCCGATCAGCGATGCGTCGCCCAGCGGCGACGACCTGCTGTTCTCGAACGAATTCGACGCGATCCAGGACGCGCGGCGCTACGACGATCCGACGCTCGACCAGGGCGAGTGGGTGACCGAGATCAAGGAGGCCGACTGGGGCTTCGTCGTCGATCACGCGGGCGCGCTGCTGCGCACGCGCACCAAGGACCTGCGGCTCGCCGTATGGCTGACCGAGGCGCTCGCGCTGGAGGACGGCATCACCGGCCTCACCGAAGGCTATGCGCTGCTGGAAGGCCTGTGCCGCGACTACTGGGACACCGTGCATCCGCTGCCGGAAGGCGACGACGTCGAATACCGGCTCGGCAACGTCGCGTGGCTGTCCGGCCGCACGGCCGAGCTGCTGCGCGGCATTCCAGTGACGGACGGCGCATCGAACGCGTTCACCACGCTCGACTGGGAAGTCGCGCAGCATGTGGCGCAGGCCGTGAAGCGCGATCCGGAACACGCGGACGACATCGCGCGCGGCAAGCCGTCGGTCGAGCAGGTCGATGCGTCGCGGCGCGTGACGTCGATCGCGTTCTACACGACGCTGCTCGCGAACCTGAAGGCGTTCGAAATCGCGCTCGACGCGTTCGAGGAGCGGCTCGTCGAACGCGCCGGCGATTCGGCGCCGAGCTTCCGGCAGACGCGCGACGCGTTCGAGACCGTGTACCGGCTCGTCGAGCGCTTCGCGCGCGAGCAGGGCTATACGGGCAGCGCGCCGCATGCGCCGTCGGCGCCGCAGGCGCAGCCCGAGCGCATCGAGCCGAGCTTCGGCGACGCGTTCCACACCGAGGAGACCCATGTGCAGTCGCAGACCGCTCCGCGTCCGCCGGTGACGCAAATGATCGCCGGCATCCAGAACCGTGCGCAGGCCGTCGACCAGCTGCGTGCGGTCGCGCGCTACTTCCGCCAGACCGAGCCGCACAGCCCGGTCGCGTATCTCGCGGACAAGGCCGCCGAATGGGCCGACATGCCGCTGCACAAGTGGCTCGAGAGCGTCGTGAAGGACGACGGGTCGCTGTCGCACATCCGCGAGCTGCTGGGGGTGAGGCCCGACGAGCAGTCGTGAGCCGCCGCTTGTTGACCTGAGAGCGCGGGCCCGGCGGGCTCGCGATGAACGAGAAGAAGGGTGACGCATGAACGTGACCGAACTGGCACAGGCGATTCGTGGTGGCCTGATCCAGCAGGATCGGCTGCTGAAGACGGACATCCCGTCGCTGCCGAACAATGCGCTCGTGCCGCGCCGCGCCGTGACCCGTTCGGCGCTCGGCCGCGATTTCAGCGTGGCGCTCGATCTGGTGTCCACCGCGAGCGACGTCGAGCTCAAGACGCTGATCGCGCAGCCGATCACGCTGTGGATCCAGCAGCCGGACAAGTCGTATCTGCCGATCAACGGCTATGTCCACACGGCCCGACGGCTCGGCGCCGACGGCAGCCTGTCGAGTTACCAGCTGCGCTTCGCGTCGTGGATGCATTTCCTCAAGTTCCGCAGCGACATGCGGTACTGGCAGGACCAGCCGGTCGACGCGATTCTCTCCGACGTGTTCGATACGCATCCGCAGGCCAGGGGCCGATACCAGTTCGCGTTGTCGAAACCGTTGCCGTCCCGGTCGTACTGTCGCCAGAGCGAAACCGACTGGAACTTCGTGCACCGGCTGATGGAGGACGAAGGGCTGTTCGGGTTCTGGCGGTACAGCGAAGACGGGAACGCGCATACGCTCGTCATCACCGACGACGTGCATGCGGTCGATGCGCTGTCGCCGAATGTCGTTACGTTCGATCGTTCCGGCAGCGGCACCGAAACCGCCGGGTTTACGCAATGGACCGCATCGCGGACGTTGCAAAGCACGCTGCACACGACGCGCACGTTCGACTACAAAGCGCCGTCGTCGGCGGGCAATCCGAACGGCACGTTGCTGCCGACCAAGGCCGGCCAGGGCGACCTGCCGGGCCAGGCGGAAATCTACGAATACACCGGCGCGTACACGTATCCGGGCCAGGACCGCGGCGAACACCTGTCGAAGATCCGTCTCGAGGAATGGGAGTCGCGCGCGAAGCGCTTCTTCGGCGTGGGCGGCGTGCGCGCCATCGATGCCGGCCGGCGCTTCACGCTGAGCGGTCATCCCGAGCACGACCGCGATTCGGCGAGCGAGCGCGAGTTCGCGGCCATCGGCGTCACGCGGTACATCGAGAACAATCTGCCGGTTTCGGACCACGAAGCGAGTTTTCCGCATAGCCTGCAGGACCAGCTGGCGCAGGTGAAGGCCGGTCACGGGGAAGCGGCGGCGTTCGAAGTCGGGCATGACGACGGCTCTGCCGGGTTCTATCTCGTCGAGGTCGAAGCGCAGCGCGCGAGCGTGCCGTACCGCAGCCCGTTCGAGCATCGCAAGCCTGCGATGCAGCTCGAGACGGCGATCGTCGTCGGGCCGAAGGGCGAAGAGGTTTATACGGACGAGCTGAACCGGATCAAGGTCATGTTCGTCTGGGACCGCCAGAGCGAAGGCCGCGAGAACGCGTCGTGCTGGATGCGTGTCGTGCAGTCCGATACCGGCGGCGGGTACGGCGGCGTGCATATTCCGCGGGTCGGCGAGGAAGTGCTGATCGGCTACATCGGCGGCGACTGCGACCGGCCGATCGTCATGCATCGCGTGTACAACGGTGCGACCAGGCCGCAGTGGCATAGCAACGGGATCCTGTCGGGCTTCCGGTCGAAGGAGTATGCAGGATGGGGGCACAACGAGATGGTGCTCGACGACGCGACCGGGCAGAACCGCGCGCGCCTGTTCAGCAGCAGCGCGAATTCGTTGCTTCACCTCGGCTATCTGATCGAGCAGAACGGGAACACGCGCGGTGCGTATCTCGGCTCGGGCTTCGACCTGCGCACGGATGCGTACGGTGCGATGCGGGCCGGGCAGGGCCTGTACGTGACGACGCATCCGAAGCAGGCGAACAGCCAGCCGCTCGACGTGAGTGAGGCGAAGCAGCAGCTTGGCAATGCCGAGGGGCTGATCGAATCGATGTCGCAGGTCAGCGAGATGCATCAGGCGGAGAGTCTCGGCACCGGTCGCGATGCGCTCAAGCAATTCGCCGAGGCGACGCAGAGCAGCGTGGCGGGGGCGGCTTCGGGCGGCGGCAGGACTGCAGGCGGCGGGACGGGGAATGCGAATGCGTTCAAGGAGCCGGTGATGTTGTTCGCGAGCCCGGCGGGGATTGGGGTGGCGTCGCAACAAAGTACGCACCTGGCTGCGGACCGGCACGTGAACGTGGTGAGTGGTCAGAGCACGCATCTCGTCAGCGGCAAATCGCTGGTGGCGAGCGTCAAGGAGAAGCTCAGCCTGTTCGCGCAGAACGCGGGCGTGAAGCTCTTTGCCGGGAAAGGCAAGGTCGAGGTGCAGGCGCATGAGGACAATATCGAAATCACTGCGCAGAAGACGGTGAAAATTCTCTCTGCGACCGAGAACACGGAAATCGCGGCGGCGCGGGAGATTTTGTTAACGTCCGGGGGTGCGTATATCCGAATTGCTGGCGGAGATATCGAAATTCATGCACCTGGTCGTGTCGATGTAAAGGGAAGCCAACATAGTTTTGCTGGTCCGGCGCGTTTAAGTTATCCATTACCCGACTTGCCTCAATCGTCGCCCACAAAATTCAGTCAGAGAGTTTTGTTCAGATCGATCGACGATGGTCAGTCCGTCAGTCAAGTAAAGTACTCGATGTTCGCCGTGTCGCCGGAAGCGGCGCGGCGTATCGTCATGGGGGTGTCTGCTGACGAGGGTTCTGAGCGAAGAGTTAACCCTGCTGAGACCGAACATCTGACAGTGCTTTACGGTCAAGGCGAGTGGGGTGCAATATACGACTTCAATATCGATCGGGAAAACGACGAATCGATGACAGATTTCGGACAAGAAGGCGATGCTGGAGTTGCATGAAAATGGAGACTAAAAACGAATATGTCGTCCGCCCCGGCGATACCCTGAGTGCCATTGCTCACACTCACGGAACGACAGTCGATGATCTCGTCAAATTGAATCGGATCGAGAACTCCCGCTTGATCTATCCAGGACAAAAGCTTGTCCTTTCCTCTCCCGCTGCGGACCCTGTCGAAGCGTTCTTTGCCGAATTGTGGATTCGCGTCACGGACGCAAAAGGCTTGCCAATTCAAAACCTGAAGACGACGATCGTGACAGCTGCAGGTCGGCACAAGCATGCTACCGATGAACACGGGGTCGTGCCGCCCGTGAGAACGCGAAAGGCTGACGAAAAGATTCACGTATATGTGGCGAAGATGGATGGAGGGAGAAAGAAGGTAGCTGAACTTAAACCGCCTGCAGGCGTGCATCAGGCGACGTTACAAAGCCCAAAGCTGAAGGCGCAGATCCCGCTGCGTGTCCACACAGGTGGCAGTGATCATCAAGAGAAGGCGCCGTTGCCCCTGCCTCCAGGAGAGGTGCAACACAATCGCGACAGTTCAGGAAATCCGGTCGTAAATGCAGGTGTCGAATGTCCTAATAAGGACAATCTGCGTTTGGGGCCGAACAGCAAGTTTCGCGACTACATCCTTGCCGCGAGCAAGAAAAGTAATTTCAAGCCGCAGGCCGTCGCGTCGGTTGTGAATATCGAGGCAGCGAAGCTTTCAGTTGTTGTTGAAAAAAAAATCAAGGTCAAAGGTAAGGAAAAGACGAAAAAGGTGCGCGTTTCCACTGGCGAATGGGATCCCAATTCGGCAGCGTCGAAGTCGACAGCGAGAGGGCTCACGCAATTTCTCGCGGGTACATGGCTGGGCGAGGCGATCAGGCCTGGAACTTTTATCAACCAAAAGGCCGAAGCAAACGGGTGGGTGAAGAAGGACGCAGCCGGGCGATTCAGCGTGGTTCCTGAGCACAAGGCCGAACTTCTGGAGTTGCGGATGAATGCCGAGGCGGCGATCATGGCGGCGGTGGATTACGGTATGTCGAATTTCAAGGCACTCGAAGGTGGTGGCTACGATTTCTCGAAATTGAATGATGGGGAGCGCGCGAAGATGCTGTACTTGTCTCACCACTTAGGAGCAGGCGATGCAAAACGGTACTTGGCCGGAACAATTGCTGCGGAGGATACGTACACCGAAGCAAAGCCGCACCATCCTCCCAGACTCATTGCCCGCGGGGCCAAGACGCTTTTGACGGCGCAGGTGGGAAGCGCGGCAGCAGCGAAGCGTGCGGAAGAGAACGGTGGGAACTATGTCAAGGCTCACCGCCTGTGGTTGAGCCATCTCATCGACACAGGTGTCAACTTCAAGAACTTCGCATGTGACCCTTCGAAACTTGAAGATGTTCGTTCGCTGCTGGATCTTGTGACTGTCGTCGGTGGTACGAACCCCACTTTTTAGGAGGCGAGTTTGTTGAAGTCGTTTGTTGTAATGTTGATGGCGATCTGTTGCATCAGTGTCAAGGCGCAGACATCCGGGGGAGATCACGATACGATCCGTACCGTTGCGGGCACATTGCAGATATCAAAGATCGTCCAACCGGGAAGCGATGGCGTTACATTTAATGTCGAGCTCGATGGCAAGCAATTCGATCACCTTTACGGTTCACGCTATGTGTACTATCCGGATTCGAAAGAACAGGATAAGGCCGTCTCGCGGTTGATCGTCGAAGACTTCAGCGGCGGTTTTTCGGATCCACCGGCTGTCTCCCTGTACGATTTCCGCCAAAAACCCGCCGCAGTCTGGTCGGTTAGCGACAAGTTGGATATTGACGATGTCCGATGGCTGCCTGGCCGCGTACTGCTTAGTGTGGGGGGGAAGTGGTTTGCTTTCGCGAACGGAAAGCTCGTGGCAGTTCACAATAGAAGGAAATAACCCGACATGTCCGTGGGTTCAGCCTGGTTGAAGGCGTGTCGATCCAGGCGGAGCTCGTCGGACTGCTCGATGCCGTTTCGCCCGTCATGTCAGAGGGAGCCGGAACACTGATCGGAATGGTGCCCTATCCGAGCATGTTCGAGACCAGCTTTGGGGAAATGCATCCGCAGTGTTTGACCGAATTGACGGAGCAACGAATGAAGACGCTTGGATTACCTTAAACACGCGCACGATCAGTGAACGGCCGGTCCTCAGCTACCGACAACGGCGATCGGCGCCTCGCATGAACGATCGTGACCAGGCGCGATCCGAACCCGCCATGCACATCCGCATCACGAACCACTGACGCGATTCCGTGCACGCCGCGCTTTCCGCTTCGCCGCGCTTTTTTTACGATCCTCGATCCACGGCAGCAGCGAAATGCTTGCCGCAGACAGCATCAACCCGGCGACCAGAGCAAACAGACCGAATCCGATTTCTCGTACCCATTCCCCGCCCACAACCGCTTCGTTGCGCCGCGCAATACCCGGAAACATCGGCGAAACGCGCAGGTCATCGTTCGCTGCGGCGCTGCAATACTTCTTCGTGAACGCGGCGAATTGTTCGCGGCTGATGTTCTCGGCGGCCGAACGCGAATACACCGGCGACCCGGCAGGCTGCCACGTCGTATCGTACTGCTGCGCCTGTCCCGCGCCATAGCGGAACAGGGCGCGCGCCTCCCATGTCGCATCGGATTTTCCGTATCGCAGAGACAACTCGCATCGCTCGACAATGGCGGGGACGTGAGGCCACGCACGAGCGCGAACGAGGATGGCGGAATTGATCGTGCCATCTATACCCACCAGTACGAAGAGCCCACCAACGAACAGAAGAATGGCCGACCACAAGCAGCGGATTGCGTATTTCACTGGAATCGCTGGATTTAGTAGTGGGGCGGTGAGGTGACCGGCTTGTTGACCATGCGCGAGCAGATTGGGCGTGCGCAATCCGAGGGACGAGTCTGCCGCTATCCGGTCCCGGCGCGCGATATCTCCGAATCGGCGCCTACTGCCCCACCCGGAACTCGATCCGCCGATTCCTCGCGCGCCCCTCGGCCGTATCATTCGGCGCAATAGGCTGATCCGGCCCGACCCCTGTCGTCGTCATCTGCTGCGGCGGGATGCTCTTCGTGATCAGATACCCCTTCACCGCATCCGCACGCGCCTGGCTCAGCGCGATGTTCGACGTCCGGTTCCCGGAGTTGTCGGTATGCCCGATGATGTCGACCGTGCGGTTCTGCATCTTCGCGAGCGCGGCCGCCATCTGATCGAGAATCTGCCTGCCTTGCGGTGTGAGCGTCGCACTGCCCGTTTCGAACTCGATCGTGCGATTCGCGAGCGTCTGGTCGAGCAGCCCCTGCTCGGACGCCGACACGCGCAGCCCGTTCTTGATCGTATAAGTCGGATTCAGCGTATTGGCCATGTCGCTCGCGAGCTGCTGGCGCTGCGCCTCGTTGTGCACCTCGCCCTTCATCTCGATCTGCGTGCCGTTGATCTTCAGCTGGCCTTTGCTGATCTGCTTCAACTGCGCGCCGAGCAGCTTCTGCACGTTCGCGCTCCAGTTCGGCGGCGTCGCGACGTCACCGACCTCGATCTGGTCGACCACGTTTGCCGCGCCGTAGGTGTCGCGCAGCTTCTGCAGCACGGCGGCCTTGGTCGCCTCGTCGGGCACCTTGCCGCCGACCACCACCTGGCCGGGCGACGCGTTCGCGGGCGGCGGTGCGATCGTGCCGGCCGTGCCGCGCACCACCGTGCCGGACGCCGTGGCCGGCGCGGCACCGGGGTTGGCGTTCGCGGGCAGGGCGGCGGTCGCGACCGTGCCGTTGCCGACCGGCGTGACGGTCGAGCCGCCCGTGTTCTGCGCATGGGCCGCGCCGCAGGCGACGAGGCCCGCGGCGGCGAGAGCGGATACGAAGGGCGACAAGCGCGTGCGCCGGACCTGAATCGTGCGTTGCATCCCGTCAGCCTCCGATGAACGCTTCGCGGAAGGCGTCGATGGCGACGCGCAGCGACAGTTGCGGTTGGTCGAGGTAGCTGACGAGCTTGCTGATCTGGTGATCGTTTTGCGCATGGGCGTCGATCCACTCGGGATCGTCGATGTCGATGTTGTGGGCGGCGTAGGTCTGCGGATCGACGACGCTCAGCAGCGTCTTCGACGACGCGCCGTTGAAGCCGATGATCAGCCGTTCGCGTTCGGCGATCGTGCCGATGAAGATCGCGAGCTCGAAGTCGGCCTGCGCGACGAACGGTGCGATCAGTTCGAGCCAGAACGCGGCGACGAGGCTGCGATAGAACGGGTCGACCGGCAGCGGCAGCGTGAGGCCGCGCTCGATGTGCGACGAGCCGCTCTGCATCACGGGCCGCAACAGCGAACCGAGCGCGAGCATCGCGCCGCGCAGTCGCACCGGATGGCCGCTTTCGAGCAGCATCTGCTGCAGGCCGTACAGCGACTGGTGTTCGATGAAGTCGTTGAAGGTGCCGTCATGCGACGTGCCGGGGCCGCCGACGTCGATCGGCACCTGCGTATCGCCGAGCGCCTGCAGCGCGCCGGGCGGCTCCTCCTTCGCGAGCAGCGCCGGCATCTGCGCGGCGACGCGCGACCACAGCCGCGCGAACGCCAGCGGGCTGCGCGCGAGGAACGCGAGCGGCCGATCGACCTCGAGCGCGGTCGCGCCGAGGAACGGGAAACGGCGCATCGACACGTCGTGGCTCGCGACCATGTGGCCCGCGATGGCGAGCTTGCTGCGCGAGCCGAGGAACGCGAAATGCATCGGCTTCGCATCCTCGTAGACGATCTTCCAGCGCGGATCCTCCGCGAGCAGTTCGAGTGCTTGCGCGATCCAGCGATCGAGCGTCTGCAGCAACTGCGGATTGTGCGGGCTCTTCACGAAGTCGCCGCGCGACGGAATCTTGCCGAAGTAGGCGATCTGCGCCTGAACGGTTTGCGTCATTGCGCCCCCTGTGCGTTCGTTGCGGTGGCGGCCGCGACGGCCGGTGCGGCCGCCGGCGCGCCCGAGCCGGCCTGCGTCGCGTTCTGCGCGGCACCCGCGCTCGCGTCGGCGACCGACGACGGCAGCTGCAGGCCGCGCAGGCTCTGCTGCTGCGGCTGGTCGCCGCCGCTGCTGGTCGGCTGCGACGTGCTGATGATGCGCATCGTCACCGACACGTTCACGCTGCCCTGGACCCACGTGAGGTCGAAGGTGCCGTCCGGACGGCGCTTGCGCTGCGCCGAGTTGATCAGCTTCTCGAGACCGTAGCGGCCCGGTTCGTTGACGAGCTGCACCGTGCGGCCGTCGAAGGTCGTCGCGGACAGCGTCGCGCCCGGCGAGCCCTGCGGGTTCGGCCACACGAAGTTGGTCCACTGCGGCGGCGTGTTGCGGTAGCGCAGCTGCTGGCCGTCGATCGCGATCGTGTATTCCGTCGTGCCCGTGCTCGGCTGCGGCAGGATCTGGAACACGGTCTGCGGTTCGGCCGCCGCGGCGGCGCCGCCCGCGGCGCCGCCGGCGAGCGGGGCGACCCAGCGCGCGAAGCCGTTCGTGAAGTCGGGCGTGAGGCCGATGCCCATGTCGCCCCACGTGCGGGCGGCGAGCGTGTCGCCGCGGCGCACCGCGAGCGGGCCCAGCGTCGTGCCGACGAACTTCGCGATCGCACCGTCCGGACCGAACACCTGCGCGATTTCACCGGCGCCGGCCTCGACCTTCGCGTTCGCCGCGAACGGGTACTTGGTCGCGAGCGAGCTCTGGAACGGCTGGTAGACCTGCGCGTTCCATACCTTGTTGACTTCCGCGCTGGCCGGCTGGATCACCACCGAGAACGCCTGCATCAGCGGCCGCACCAGCAGCGGACGCAGCGACTTGCGTTGCGAATCGGTGAGGCCGGTCAGCATCTGCTCGTCGACGAACTTCAGCGAATCGGCGAGTTCCGAGCCGTTGCCGTCGAGCGTCTGCTGCATCAGCTGGCGCGCGCCGGGGCCGGGGTCGCCCTGGTTCTTGATCACGTTGAAGCGCGTACGGACCTTCGACAGCGAGTCCATATAGCCCTTGAGCATCGACGTGCCGTCGTGCGTCGCGACGATCCGCGCGAGCCCGATGAACTCCTGGCCGATCGGACCCATCGGCACCTCGGCCGGATTGCCGTTGATGTCGATGTTCGCGGCCGCCACCTGGCCGGCCTGCGAGCGCGTGAACAGCTGCTTGACCCAGTTCACGACGCCGGTCTGCGCCTTCTTGATCGCGACGTTCGCCAGCGACGGGTTGTCCCACGACGTCTGGTCGTACGCGGTCTCGAGGATCTTGCGGATCGGCGAATCCTGCGGGTCGCCGAGGCGGTTCATCCCGTCGACGGCCTGGCCGAAGCTGCTGAAGCCCTGCACCGCGATGCCCTGCATGAACTTCTGCCAGTGCTGCGCGTACTCGGTCTTGTACATCCCGACGAGCGTCTTCTGGATCTGCTCGGGGCTGCCTTCCAGCGTCAGGTCGTCCTGCGTCGACGTGTTCAGCACCCAGTCCTTCGCCTGCAGTTCCTTGGTCGCCGCGTCGCGGATCGCCGGCTGCACGTAGTCGAACCACGCTTCGCGCGTGAACGTGCCCGGAATCGCATAGCTGCCGGCGACCAGCCCCTGGTTGCCGTCGCCGACGATGCGCGCGATGGTCATCGGCGCGAAGCGGGTCGACGCGCGCGCCTTGATTTCCTCGTAGACGCGCTGGCGGGCCGGCATGCCGCGCACGACGCGGCGCAGGTTCTCGCGGGTCTGGTCGACGAGCGCGAGGTTCGCGTCGATCATCGGCCAGTCGTTGTCGTTCACGCGGGCGAGATAGAACGAGATCATGCGCTCGGCGCTCTTGATCATCTCGTCGCGCGGCATGTTGCCGCGATTCGTCTCGAGCCAGCCGCGCCAGAAGCGGGCGAGCTGGTCGGTCAGGTGCGCCTGTTCGACGTGACGCTTGTCGGACAGCATCAGGTAGGTCTTCAGCGCGTTGTATGCGTCCTGCACGTTGGTCGGCGACGCGTCGCTGTAGAGGCCGCCTTGCGGCGCGGCCGGCTGTTGCGGCGCGGCGGCCGCCGCCGCGGATGCGCCTTGCGCGGCGCCGGCGAGCGGCGTGGCGCCCGGCGGGTTCGTCGACACGGGAATCGCGCCGCCCTGCACGGCACCCGATTCCGGCGGGCGCGTCATCGGCACGAGCTGTTCCGGGTGCGCGTTCACGTCCTTCATGAACGACGCGAGGTTCTGCGAGACCGGCGCCAGCAGGATCTGGCGCACGCCGTTGTAGTACTCGGTCAGCAGGTGCTGCTCGAGACGGTCGCCCTGGTACAGGCCGAGCGACACCGACACCGGCTTGTCGCGGCGGAACTGTTCGAGCTGTTCGATGCGATCTTCCAGGATGTCCATCGCCTGCAGGCGCGACTGCAGGTCGTTGCGGCCCTGCTGCAGGCGCGTGACGTTGTCGAGGTCGGCCTGCACGTTCGCGACGAGCTGCTGGTTGCCGATCGTCGACCAGGTCCAGCCGCCGAGCGCGAGCGCGAGCGCCGCGACGAAGCCGAAGAAGGTCGCGTAGCGCAGCCGGGTCTTGGTCGGGCTCGCGAACTGGCGCACGGTCTGGCGGTCCGCGAAGATCACCTTCGAGAACAGGTCGCGCAGGAAGAAGCCGTTCTTCGAGAACGCGCTGTGCGGCTTCGGCAGCGCGCTCGCGTCGAGGCCGAAGCGGTGCGCGATGCGCTGCGCGGCGGCGCTGTTGGTTTCGCCTTCCTGCAGCGCGCTGGTGAAGTAGAAGCCGCGGAAAATAGGCTTGTACTGGAACGGGTTGTTCTCGAACAGCGTCGCGAGGAACGCGCGCAGCGACGGCTTGATCGTCGAGAATTCGAGCGGGAAGCTCAGCTGGCCCGGCGACAGCTGGTTGCCGCGCGACAGCGACAGCTGCGCGACGCTGATTTCCTTCAGCCCTTCGTACAGTTCCTCGAAGTGCGTGTCGAACTGCGCGACCACGTCGCGCTTGTCATCGGGCTCGTAGGGCAGGGTGGCGCCCCACACGCGGTCGTATTCGTGCTTGTCGCTGCTGCTGAAGAATTCGGTGAAGCCGGTGATCAGGTCGGCCTTCGTGAACATCACGTAGACCGGCGCGAACACCTCGAGCTTCTCCGTCAGCTCCTGAACGCGCTGACGAAGGTTCTTCGCGAGGTTGATCGCGAATTCGGGGCGGTTGCCGGTGAGTTCGGCGATGCTCGCGGTGACGATGATGCCGTTGATCGGCGCCTTCGGACGATAGCGCTTCAGCAGGCCGAGAAAGCCGAGCCATTCGCTGCGGTCTTCCTCGTGCACCGAGTAGCGGCCGGCCGTGTCGAGCAGGATCCCTTCGGTCGTGAAGAACCAGTCGCAGTTACGCGTGCCGCCGATGCCGTGGATCACCGCGCTGTTCTTGTCCGCGAACGGAAACTGCAGGCCGGAGTTCAGCACGGCGCTGCTCTTGCCGGCGGCCGGGTTGCCGATCACGATGTACCACGGCAGTTCGTACAGCGCGGAGCCGCCCGACACCTGGCCGATCTTCGACGTCTTGATCGTCTTCACCGCGTCGGACAGGCGCGTGCGCAGCACGTCGAGGTCGGCGGTCTTCGTGTCGGGTGCGAGCGCGGCCGCGGCCGGCGCGGCGATCTTGCCGGTTTCCGCCTGCTCTTCCAGCACCTGGCCGAGCTGCCGGTTCGCGCGCTTCACGCGCCAGCGGCGCACCAGTGCGACGCCGAGCCACAGCACGAGGATCGCCGCGAAGGCGACCGCCGCCCACAGGAGCGGCAGCTGCAGCATGTCGGCAGCGATGAAGAGAATCGCCGCTAGCGCGACGATCCCGACAATCGAGAGCGTACGCGGATGAGTCAGCACGTTGAGGATGCGTTGCATAGGACGTTCAGGTTCCGGTGCGATTCGGTGAGGCGACGCAGGCGCGCCGAGCGGCAAGCGTGGCGCCGCGATGTGTCGCCATGCTGTCAAACGGGATGAAGGGGGCTGGCATCAATGCGCCCGCGGCATCGGAGAAGGCGCGCGCAATAATGAAAGGACGCTGTGAGAATTAAAACGGAAGCGGCTGCCTGAAAAAATCGCGCAACGGAATGCCCGATCGTTTGCACCGCCCAAATCGTTTCCTGCCGGGTGATTAAAAAGCCCCATGCCGCCCTCATTATTTCTTGTCCGGCAGCCCTGACTAGCTGCCGCGTCCCAGTTTAAAACCGGGTTTATGGTATTCCACGTGCCCGAGATCCATCATTTTCCAACGGCCTCCCCAGGTCAGGCCGACTTGCTCGGCGACCTGTCCGTACAACTGGTAGCCGCGCATCGCCCAGGGATCTTTCTCGGAAATGACCAGCTTGCCGTCGCGCAGAAACGCGTTGTCGGCCGCGAGCCCGAACTGGTGATAACTCTGGAAGGCCGCCGCATTGGTCACGTTGGTGCCCATCTGCGCGAGCCGGTTCTGTCGTTCCGGACTCCGATAACCTTCCAGCAGCGCCATCTCGTAACCATATTGTTCGTGCATGATCTTGTAGACCAGCAGCAAACGCGTACGGAAATCGGGATCCAGCAGGTTCCAGTCGCGGCTTGCATCTCTCAGCGCAGGCCGCACCTGTTCGACTTCCTTCGTGGCAAAGACTTCCGGCGGCAACGGCGGCGGCGGCACGAGCTGTTCGCCCTGCAGCAGCGCGGCGATCTTCTCGTCAGGCACGCGCGCCGTGTCGTCGTACTGAAATAATTGCCGACCGCGTAACGCAATGGCCACCAATGGCGGCGTCGCAAGAATACCTGCCGACACCATAATCATCAAGCGCCGCCGGATCAGTAAATTTTGCACGTCACTTAATGCGCCGCGCGTAACGGTTGCCGATTTAACAATTTGACTTCGCGTACGTGCGGCGTGATCGTTCGCGCGGCGCGTCAGGCGGCCGCGAAACTGGGCGACGGATTCGAAAACGGTCGCGCGGATACCCGGTAAAAGCAACAGTGCCGCAACCGCGACGGCAAGGGCGAAATAGGCGACGAGTGCGACGGCAATCAACGAAATCCCCGGAAATTGGAATTGATTGTGTTTTGCAATGCTTGCTCTTAGAATCAGGCTGCTTTGAGAGGCCGGGCTATATTATCGCGGTGAATTAAACCAGGATTCAATGAGACGCTGAATGAGTGCGCCGGAAAATTCAAATTCGAAAACCCCGCCCAGCCTGCTATCCGATACCAAACCGGCAGGCGGGAGCGGGGCGCAGCAGTCGCGCATTCTCGCGAATCTGGAAGGGCGTGTCACGCCGCCGGTCGAACCGCCGCGCCGTTCGCTGAAGGGGCCGATCGCGGCCGTCGTCGCGCTCGTGGTCGCCGTCGGCGGCTGGGGCGCATGGCGCTGGCAGCAGCAATCCGGCGAGGCGGCCGTCGTGGCCGCCGCGCCCGTGCAGGCACCGGCAAAGGCCGAGCCGGCCAGCGCCGCCGCCGTGCAGGTCGCGCAGAATGCCGCGTCGGCTGCGCCTGTCGTGCAAACGGCGACGATCGTCAACGACGATGCCGCGTCCCAGGCCGTTGCGTCCGCATCGGGCGCGTCGGGTGCGGACAACAGCCGCTTGTCGCGCGCGCTCGCGAACGGTGCCGACGATGCATCGGGCGCAGCGACGGCGGGCGCCGTCGCCGCGACGGCTGCCGCAGCAGCGGCGACGACGAAATCCGCGAAGGCCGACGCCGCGAAGAGCGACAAGGTCGCCGCCCGCAGCAAGGCCGATGCGAAGGCCGATGCGAAGGCGGAGGCTCGCAAGCATCACAAGGAACAGCAGGCGGAGCTCGCGCAGGCGAAGAAGCGTCGCGAAGCGGCGACCCGTACCGCGAGCGCGAAGGCGTCCGGGAAGGACGACCCGGATGCGGACCTGCTCGCCGCGCTCGTCGCCCGTACGAAGCCGGCCGACAAGAAGGTCGCCGCGCAGAAGGGGCAGGTCGTGCCGACCAAGACGGCCGCCGCGACGGGCGGTTCGCTCGCATCGCGCGTGAAGGATTGCGCGGAGCGCGGCTTCTTCGAGGATCAGCTGTGCCGCTGGCGCGTCTGCGACGGCCACTGGGGCAAGGATCCGGCCTGCCCGACCGCCGCGCAGTCGGAGACGCGGCAGTAACCGGCATCACACCAGCCTGCACATCGCACCTGCGCCGCCCACCGGGCGGCGCGTTGTTTTTGGGGACGTCTTACGCCGGACGGCAGGATGTGACAATGTCACGAAAATGCCGCATGCATCGGGCATACGTTTCCTTCCATTTCCCGGCGTGGCGCCGCAATGCGCGATGCGCGGCGCGGCGAGCGCCGCACGACCTTCGACACGATGGACCTGATCGTACAGACTTACGGCGCCGATACGTCCGGCATGGTGTGCGGATTCCGCTTCGTCCCGGGCGGATCGGGCGCGATGCTCGATGCCGATGCGGCCGCCGCATGGCTGCGCGCGTGCCGCGAGCGCGATGCGGCCGCATCGGACGATTTCGTCTGGCTGCACTTCAATCTCGCGCACGGCGCGAGCGAGCGCTGGATGCGCACGCACCTCGGATTGCCCGACAGCTTCTTCGAATTCCTCCACGAAGGATCGCGCTCGACGCGCATCGAGCAGGAGGACGGCGCGCTGCGCGCGATCGTCAACGACGTGATGTTCAACCTCGAGCTGACGCCGTCGGAAATCGCGACGCTGTTCGTCCACGTCGAGCGGCGCATCATGGTCACCGCGCGGCTCAAGCCGCTGCGCTCGGTCGATACGCTGCGCGCCTGTGTGCGCGACGGCGAGCGGTTCCGGTCGCCGGCCGAACTGCTCGTGCACCTGCTGCGCGACCAGGCCGACCTGCTGATCCAGATCATGCGGCGCACGAGCATCGACGTCGATCGCATCGAGGATCGCTTCCTGTCGCAACGGCTCACGTCGAACCGCATCGAGCTCGGCGCGATGCGCCGCACGCTGACGCGGCTGCAGCGCATGCTGGCGCCCGAGCCCGGCTCGATTTTCCGGCTGCTCGCGAAACCGCCCGCGTGGCTCCACGCCGAAGACGTGCAGGAGCTGCGCGAATCGACCGAAGAGTTCTCGCTGGTGCTCGCCGATCTGTCGGGGCTCAACGAGCGGATCAAGCTGTTGCAGGAAGAGATCGGTTCGCGGCTCGACGAGCAGAACAACCGGACGCTGTTCACGCTGACGCTCGTGACCGTGATCGCGCTGCCGATCAACATCGTCGCGGGCTTCTTCGGGATGAACGTCGGCGGCGTGCCGTTCTCGGAGAACAAGCACGGGTTCTGGCTGATGGTGCTGCTGGTCGCGGGCTTTACCGCGCTCGCCGCTTGGTGGGCGTTTCGCCGGCGCGACGATCGCTAGGGCCCGTTATCGGCGTGAACAGGCGCCAGGCCGGCATTGGCGCGGCGCCGCGCGCGGCGGCAACAAAAAACAGGCCCCGCATCCGGGGCCTGCGATAGGAGGTGAAGGGACGTGAAGGGACATGAAGCGTCGAACGCCGGCCGGCGCCGCGTATCGCGCGGCACCGGCCGGCCGGATCACGTTACTGAACCAGCGTCTTGCGCGGCTTGAACATGCCCTGGTAGCGCAGCGACGGACGTTCCTTCATCGTCGGCGCGATGCCGCCGAAGCTCGGCGCCTGGCGCAGCTTCATTGCGGCCGGCGAAGCGACCGAGCCGATCGACGTCGAGCGCGAAGCCGGCGCGAGGTTGTTCGCGACGAGCAGCGCGGCCTCGCTCTTCAGGTTCGCGAGCAGCACCGGATCGACCGAGCTGTTGACCTGCGTGAGCAGGCCGCTCCACGCGGCGTCGCTGTAGTTCACGACGTAGTAGTCGAGACCGCTCGGATCCGCGACCACGCCCGTGCAGCCGTCGATCCGCGTCTGCGTCTGCGTATCCTTCAGCGCGAGCGTCGTGCGTTTCGCGAGACCCTGACCGTACGCGAGCGTGATCGGTACCGTCCACTGCAGGCCCGGATACGCGTTCTTGTTCGGGAACGGCTGCTGTTTCAGCGTGACGACCGTCTGGTTCTTCGTCATGTCGCACTGCGTGTCGAGCGAGATCAGCGGCACGCCCGTCTGGCGCACGTAGCTGTCGCCGATCGGGCCGACCGCCTGGCCGCTTTCCTTCGACAGCGCATCCCACAGGCGCTTCGGCGTGCCGTTGCCGAACGAGTAGTCGACCAGGTACTGCTGCAGGCCGCGGCGCAATGTCTGCTCGCCGAGATAGTTCTCGAGCGTCTTCAGCACATGGCCGCCCTTGTCGTACGTGAACGCGCTCGCGCTCAGCACGAAGTCGTTCGATGCCCAGTCGTTGAAGTTCGGCGCGACCGGGAACGCGTTCGGGCCGATGTCGCGATTGATCACGCGATACTTGTTCTTCACCTGGTCGAGCCAGCTGAACTCGTCGGGGAAGAACTGGATCGTCGTCTTCGTCTCGAAGAACGTCGCGAACGACTCGTTGAGCCAGACGTTGTCCCACCAGTCGGCCGTGACGAGATCGCCGAACCACTGGTGCGCGACTTCGTGCGTCAGCACCTCGTTACCGTAGCGCGACATCGGCTGGCCCGGTTGCGGCAGGATGTCGTCGGCGAACTCGAGGATCGACCCCCAGTTCTCCATCCCGCCGAAGTTCAGGTCCTTCTGCTCCTTGAACGCGTCGTTCGCGGCGACCGTATCGAACTTCGTCAGCGGCAGCGGGATGCCCGTGTAGCGGTAATAGAAATCGAGCGCCTGCTTGGTGCGGTCCATCGCCGGCTTGGCCCAGTCGCTCATGCCCGGCGGCGTGAACACGCGCAGGTGCAGGCCGCCCTTGCCGCCCGGCAGCGGGCTCGAGAAGTCGTCCTCGTAGGTATCGAACATGCCGCCGCCGAAGAACAGCAGGTACGACGGCATCGGCGGCGTCTTTTCGAACTGCACGAGCTTGTAGCCGCCGCCGACGTTGGTCGACGGCTTCTCGGCCGCGTTCGACACGACGCGCCAGTTCTGCGGCACTTCGGCCGTCACTTCATAGGTCGGCCGGAAGGCCGGCTCGTCCCAGCCCGGGAACCACTGGCGCGACAGGTTGGTTTCGCCCTGCGTGAGGATCGCGCCGCTCGTCGTGCCGTCGGTGCCCTTCAGGTCGACGCGGAACACGCCTTCCGCGGCCGAGCAGCCCGGATACGGATCGTCGCCGCAGCTGCCGCCTGTCTGCGTGGCCGGATCGTCGTACGACTTGAAGTTGATGATGCCCGACCATTCCATGTGCAGCGAATAGTTGCCCGGCGCGATCGTGCCGGAGACGGGGCGCAGCTGGTAGAAGTCGCCCTTGTCCTGCGGCGTCGCGATCAGCTGGATGTTGCCCGGCTGCAGCGTGATGCGGCCGTTCGTGAACTTGATCCGATGGCCGGCGATCACGATGTTGTTGACCGGCTTCAGCACCTTGATCTCGACGTCGGCGCGCCCGTCGAACGCGTTCAGCGCATCGTTCGGGCGGAACCACAGCCGGTAGTTGACCGGTACCACGGTGTCCGGCAGCTCGACGGGCGACACGCTCTTGTCGACGTTGGACGCTGACGGCGGCGTGTTGGCGGCGGGCGACGAGCTCGAGTGCGGCGCGCCGGCGGAGCTGAGTGCGGAAGCCGAGCCGACGCCGCTGTCGTCGCCGCCGCACCCGGCGAGCGCGAGTGCGGCAACCAGCGGCAGGTAACGCATCTTGTGAATGTTGATCGACATGACTGAAACCTCGATTGTTGAAAGAATCGTTCAGTGCTGCGAAAACGCCGGCAAAAGAAATCCCTCGCCGTTAATCAACAGCGACGAGAAATGCCAATGACGGATTATTCGAAAAGACGGCCGGCCGACTACGTGAAGGTAATCATGGTTTACTGCCCCCTCTGTGTTTCCGGATGTCGGTTAACTGGCCGGTTCAAAATGGCCGGGCGCGGGTTGTACTGAATTGATTTCGCGCGCACGACACGGGGCCGCCCGCCCTGTGCGGGCGTGCATTCCCTTTGAACCGACGACCCACGGGGCTGGCCGTACCAGGCCGCAGGACGGAAGGACGGCGTGTCGCCGTTCCGTAAAATCGCCGTCATACGGCTTGAAGGTTTGTCGGCCTGCTCGAAGGATGCGTAAATATACTTGATGGTTTTGGGTAAAGGAAACGAAAAAATTAGAAAGTGCTTCTCTTGAATTTTTAGCGCGCCATTGAATGCTGGGAAGCATTAATTCGCTTTCTGTTTAGCATGTCGTTTCCGTAGTTTTAATCTATTAACGATCTCGCCGGCGCGCGAAAACTACGAATCAGGGCGTGGCGCGGCGCGCTCGGTACAATGCGGCGACGACCCGCCGATCGATTGCCGCAAGGAGGCCAGCCCATGCCACGAGCCCTGTTCCGTATCGCGCCGCTGCGCGCCATGCTGCTGCTGTTCGCCGCCGTCTTCGCGCTCGGCGGTTGCGCGGGCCTGACGCGCGAGCCCGTGAGCGTGACCGTCGCCGGGCTCGACCCGCTGGCCGGACAGGGCCTCGAGATGCGCTTCAGCCTGAAGCTGCGCGTGCAGAACCCGAATGACACGCCGATCGAATACGACGGCATTTCGGTCGCGCTCGACCTGAACGGCACGCCGTTCGCGAGCGGGGTCAGCGATCGCTCGGGCGTCGTGCCGCGCTTCGGCGAGGCCGTGATCGACGTGCCCGTTTCGGTGTCGGCGTTCGCCGCCGCGCGGCAGGCGTGGAACCTGCCCGGCGCGGCAGCCAGCGGCGAGTTGCCGTACGCGCTGCGCGGCCGGCTCGCCGGCGGCGTGCTCGGCACCGTGCGTTTCAGCGATGCGGGCACGTTGCGCATGCCGGCGACGCCGGGGTGGGGCGGCTAGACGATGCCTGCGCGACGCCCCGGATGCCGGACCGGACGAAGCGGCGTGATTGCAGCGCCGTCTGACGATTCCTGACGATCGTGTTTCGTGCGCCTTACGTTTTGCGCTGCAATCGCGTTTAGACTGCCTCGGTCCGGAGGGCCGGACGACTTTTTGGAGAGGGCACCATGGCAGCGAAATTCGTCATCAAGAAAGCGAACGACGGGCAGTTCCTGTTCCACCTGAAGGCAGCCAACGGCGAGATCATTCTGCGCAGCGAGCTGTACAAGACCAAGGCGTCGGCGGAAAACGGCGTCGCGTCCGTGCGCAAGAACGCACCGGACGACGCGCGCTACGAGCGCAAGGCCGCGAGCAACGGCCAGTTCATGTTCAACCTGAAGGCCGGCAATCACGAGATCATCGGCACGAGCGAGCTGTACAAGGCTGAAGCCGGCCGCGAGAACGGCATCGCGTCGGTGAAGCAGAACGCGCCGGACGCGGCGCTCGACGACCAGAGCTGACACGCCGCGAGCATCGCGCGGCTGGCGGCCAGGGCGGTCGCCCACGCTTTGCCGCGCGGGCAAAGCGCGGTATGGTGTGGTCCGCGCGGCGCACTCCGGTAGCCCGGACCCGCCGCCTGTCTGAAGCCAACCGTAGCCGAGCTCGCGTGACCGATTTCCCCGTTTTCCACTGGACCGACGCCGACGGCGCCGAACATGCCGTGCGCTGGCGTTCCGAAGCCGGCGTGCAGCCGCCGAAGCGCGCCGTGCCCGCCGACGACCGCGTCACCGCCGACGCGGCGTACCGCCTCGCGTGCGAGGGCACCGCACTCGTCTGGCAGGGCGATTTCCAGAATGCACGCCAGCTCGTGCAGGCGATGGCGCGCCGCGTCGAACGCAAGCCGAAGAAGGCGAAGGCCGCGGTCGGCGTCGACGCGTTCAACCTGCACCGGCTCGCGCAATCGCAGCGCGCCCGCACGCTCGGGATGCTGCTGATCCCGCTCGACGCCGACTACACTATCCCGCTGCGCCGCGCGCCCGACGTGCGCGCCGCGTGCGAGGAAGCGTACGGCCCGGGCGGCGCGCCGTCGGTCGTGTCGCTGCGCGAACTGCTCGGCCTCGTCGGCGCGCACGAATGGCGCAAGAAGGGCGTGCCGATCCCGGCGCTCGGCGGCGCGCCGATCCATCCGCATTACGGCGTGTTCTCGCCGGTGCGCGGCGAATACGTCGAACTCGTCGCGCGCACGCCGCTGCCCGCGACCTCGCTCGCGTTCGACATCGGCACGGGCACCGGCGTGCTCGCGGCCGTGCTCGCGTCGCGCGGCGTCGAGCGCATCGTCGCGACCGACCAGGATCCGCGCGCGCTCGCATGCGCCCGCGAGAATGTCGCGCGGCTCGGTCATGCCGGGCGCGTCGACGTCGTCGAAGCCGACCTGTTTCCGGCCGGCCGCGCACCGCTCGTCGTCTGCAACCCGCCGTGGGTGCCGGCCCGTCCGAGCGCGCCGATCGAATACGCGGTCTACGATCCCGACAGCCGCATGCTGCGCGGTTTCCTCGCGGGGCTTGCCGACCATCTCGAACCGGGCGGCGAAGGCTGGCTGATCCTGTCCGATTTTGCCGAGCATCTCGGCCTGCGGCCGCGCGACACGCTGCTGCAATGGATCGACGAAGCGGGCCTCGTCGTGCTCGGCCGCGAAGACATCCGCCCCGCACACCCGAAGTCGGCCGACGCGGACGATCCGCTGCACGCCGCGCGCCGCGCCGAGGTCACGTCGCTCTGGCGGCTCGGCGCGCGAGCCTGATCGCGTATTTTCGGTAAACTGTCGCCATTCCTCACGAATTCCCGCCGCCGGGCCGTGGTCGACCGACCGTGGCCCGGCGCCGTTTCACGATGTCGAACAAGACCTACGAAATCCGTCCGGAGCAGTCCGTCGAGCTGCTGAAGGAACTGCACATCCTGACCCGCGACGGCAAGCTGAACCAGGACAGCCGCCGCAAGCTGAAGCAGGTCTATCACCTGTTCCAGTTCATCGAGCCGCTGCTCGCGAGCGTGCAGGCCGACAAGGGCGGCGTGACGCTCGTCGATCACGGCGCCGGCAAGTCGTATCTCGGCTTCATCCTGTACGACCTGTTCTTCAAGCAGCAGCCGGGGCACGGCACGCCGGCGTTCGCGTCGCACGTGTACGGGATCGAGACGCGCGAGGAACTCGTCACGCGCTCCACCGAACTCGCCGCGCGGCTCGGATTCGGCGGGATGTCGTTCCTGAACCTGTCGGTCGCCGATTCGATCACGTCGCCGAAGCTGCCCGAAACGGTCGACGTCGTCACCGCGCTGCATGCGTGCGACACGGCGACCGACGACGCGATCCGGTTCGCGCTCGCGAAGCGCGCGCAGCACATCGTGCTGGTGCCGTGCTGCCAGGCGGAGGTCGCGGGCGTGCTGCGCAAGAACAAGGGCAAGTCGCTCGCGAACGCGCTGACGGAAGTGTGGCGGCATCCGCTGCATACGCGCGAATTCGGCAGCCAGATCACCAACGTGCTGCGCTGCCTGCAGCTCGAGGCGCACGGCTACCAGGTGAGCGTGACCGAGCTGGTCGGCTGGGAGCATTCGATGAAGAACGAGCTGATCATCGCGCAGTACAAGAACCTGCCGCGCCGCAAGCCCGGCGAGCGGCTGAACGAGATCCTCGGCATGTTCGGGCTCGCCGAACTGAACGAGCGCTTCTTCGCGCCGGCGCCCGCGGCGGCGGCCGGCGAGGCCGTCGAGCAGTCCGCGGACTGAGGCGACCGAGGCGGACCAAGGCGGACCGAGGCGGACCGAGGCGGACCGAGGCGGACCAAGGCGGACCAAGGCGGACCGACGCCCGGCCTCCGTCCGCCGCGCGCCAGCCACCCGCCGCGCGACGCGTCAGACGTCGTCGCCCGGCCGGCGCATCCATTCACGCCAGCCGTCGTGGCCGAGGCGGCGCAACGTTTCCTGGTTTTTCTCGTAGATCGCGGATGCGTCCGGGAACGCATCGACCGCGCGCGCGATGCTGTCCTCGCGCAGCAGGTGCAGGATCGGATACGGCGCGCGGTTCGTGTAGTTCTCGATGTCGTCGGCTTCGCTGCCTTCGAACCGGTACTCGGGATGGAAGCTCGCGATCTGCAGCACGCCGTCGAGTCGCAGTTGCCGCACGAGCCGCTCGGCGAAGAACAGCGCATCGTTATAGTCGACGAAATCCGCGAACGCGCGCGGATAGATCACGAGCGTCGTGTCGACCTGCTGCGGATCCGCCGCTTCGAGCGCGCGCAGCTCGGTTTCGAGATCGGCGAGCGCGTCCTCGAGCGTCGTCGCTTCGCTGATCGCGTAGCGTACCTGGTCCTTCACATAGACGCTCTTCGCGAACGGACACAGATTGAGCCCGATCACCGCGCGCGCGAGCCAGTGCCGCGTGGCGGCGAGAATGTCGTCGTGGGAGTCGGGGCGGGTATCGGTCATGGCGGAGGCGGTCGGGCGAAGCGGCAGCGAGGGCCGCATTGTAGCCGGAGCGGGCACGCCGGGGCGGGGCGTGCGCCGCCTGTCACGCGCAGGCGGCTTCGATCAGCTGCGTGGCCAGCGCGGGCGCGGTGCCGATCGGCGTTTCGCCGTGCCGGTAGGTCTGGCTCGCCGCATAGATGCCTTCGACGATGAGCGCGAGCGCGTCGGCGAGCGCTTTCGGCTGCCGGGCGCCCGCGCCTTCGCACAACTCGACGAGCCGCTTCATCAGCTGTTCCTTGTTCTGCGCGACGCGCTCGCGCGCCGGATGCGACGTATCCGGGAATTCGGCCGCGACGTTGACGAACGGACAGCCGCGATAGTCCTTCTGCGTCGCGCGTTCGGCCAGATCGACGAAATACTGGATCAATTGCGCCTTCGGCTGGCCCGGATGCTTCGCGACGCTCGAATCGAGACGCTCGAAGAAGCACGCATCCATCCGTTCCAGATACGCGAGGATCAGCTCGTCCTTCGACGAGAACTGGCGGTACAGGCTCATCTTGTTGACGCCCGCGCGCTCCACGACCGCCTCGACGCCGACCGCGCGCACCCCTTCCTTGTAAAACAGCTCCTCCGCGGCGCGCAGCAGGTGTTCCTGCGCGGCGGCCGCGGCGATCGGCCGGCGCGTGCGGCGTGCCGGCGGCTTGTTGGCGGCCTCGATGCCCGACATGATGACCCTCGACTGCGTGGTGAATTGCTTGACATGTTACCGACTGGTCACTACGATCGCAACACACTTGTGACCGATCGGTAACAATGCCGACCGGCTCGACAGACAAATGCCACGTATCGGCCCGGGTCAGCCGATGCAGCGTGCGGCGGAGGTGGCCCGGAGGTGAGGCGGGGCTGACGCGCGAGCGCGGGGCCGCCAACTGGAGAGCGACAACATGAACTGGGCAGTGACACGAATCGGCGGGCGCTTCCACTACGGATGGCTCGCGGCGGCGGTGGTTTTCCTGATCCTGCTGGCGGCGGCCGGCACGCGCGCGACGCCGAGCGTGCTGATGGTGCCGCTCGAGCGCGAACTCGGCTGGAGCCGCGCGGCGATTTCGCTGGCGATTTCGGTGAACATCGCGCTGTACGGCCTGACGGGCCCGTTCGCGGCCGCGGCGATGCAGCGTTTCGGGCTGCGGCCGACGATCCTGACCGCGCTCGTGACGATGAGCGCGGGCGTCGCGCTGTCGTCGATGATGACGCAGAGCTGGCAGATGGTCGTGATCTGGGGGCTGATGGTCGGCTGCTCGACCGGCGTCGTCGCGCTGACGCTGTCCGCGACTTTCGTCACACGCTGGTTCCATGCGCGGCGCGGCCTCGTGATGGGCATCCTGACCGCGAGCACGGCCACCGGGCAGCTCGTGTTCCTGCCGATGCTCGCGGCGATCGCGCAGCGCCACGGCTGGCGGCCGGTCGTGCTGGTCGTCGCAGTGGCGGCCGCGATCGTGATTCCGCTGGTCGCGTTCCTGCTGCCCGAGCGGCCGGCCGACGTGCAGCTGCGTCCGTACGGCGAGCCGGCCGACGCGCCGGCGGCGCCCGACGCGACGAAGGAGAACCCGCTCGCGGTCGCGTTCCGCACGCTGCTGACCGCGAGCCGCTCGCGCGACTTCTGGCTGCTGTTCTTCAGCTTCTTCATCTGCGGCGCGAGCACCAACGGCTACGTCGGCACGCACCTCATCGCGATGTGCAGCGACTACGGGATGTCCGAAGTGCAGGGCGCGTCGCTGCTCGCCGCGATGGGCGTGTTCGACCTGTTCGGCACGACGCTGTCGGGCTGGCTGTCCGACCGCTACGACAACCGCGTGCTGCTGTTCTGGTACTACGGGCTGCGCGGGCTGTCGTTGATCTACCTGCCGCATGCGTTCGGCATCGACTTCTTCGGTCTGCCGCTGTTCGCGATGTTCTACGGGCTCGACTGGATCGCGACCGTGCCGCCGACCGTGCGGCTGGCCACCGACGTGTTCGGCAAGGCCGCGGCGCCGGTCGTGTTCGGCTGGATCGTCGCCGGCCACCAACTGGGCGCGGCGTTCGCGGCGCTCGGTGCGGGGCTGCTGCGCGCGAGCCTCGGCACCTATACGATCGCGTCGATGATCTCGGGCGCGCTCTGCATCGTCGGTGCGCTGATCGTGCTGCGGATCAATCGCGGCCCGTCCCGCGCGGCCGCGCAGGCCGCCTGAGCGCGGTGCGCCGGCCGGCCCGTGCGCGGGTGCGGCCGGTCAATGCAGGATCGGTGATTTGCATTGCGCGGGATGACCGGGCGCGCGACGGCTCAAGCGGTTATGCTTGCGGTTCGCCGGGCGTTCGCGCCCTTCATCGATGTCAGCGAGGAACCGCATGTCCGTCAAACCTGCTCCCACCACTGTTTCGATTCACGACCTGATTGCCGGCCGCTGGAGCCCGCGCGCGTATTCGGACGAGCCGATCAGCGCCGCCGATCTGCACGCGGTGCTCGAAGCGGCGCGCTGGGCGCCGTCCGCCTACAACGCGCAACCGTGGCGCTTCATCGTGTTCGATCGCACGCAGGACGAAGCGGCGTTCAAGCACGCATTCGCGACGCTGGTGCCGTTCAACCAGGGCTGGAACGCGCCGGCGCCGGTGCTGATCGCGGTGACCGCGCATACGCTCACGCCGAAGGGCGAGCCGGCGCCGACCGCGCTGTACGATGCGGGCGCGGCCGCGATGTCGCTGGTGCTGCAGGCGCACGCGCTGGGTCTCGCCGCGCACCAGATGAGCGGCTTCGATGCGAAGGCGTTCCGCGATGCGTTCGAGATTCCGGCCGACGTCGCGATTCCGGCGATCATCTCGCTCGGCCACTACGGCAACGTCGACAAGCTCGACCCGGTGTTGCGCGAACGCGAAAAGGCGCCGCGCACGCGCCACGCGATCGGCGAGGTCGTGTATGCGGGCGCATGGAAGAAGGGTTTCGACGCCGCGGCCTGATGGTGCAAGCGGGCAGGCGTGCGTCGAGCACCTTGTCCGCACAGGTTGCCGGTGCGCTGCAGGCGGGCAGCGGGGCACGTCGGGCACCCCGTCTGCACCTGTCGCCGGTGTGCCGCAAGCGGGTGCCGGGGCGCGTCGAGCACTCTGTCCGAACCTGTCGGCGGTGCGCTGCAAGCGGGCGGCGGGGCGCCTCGGGCACCCCGTCCGCCCCTGTCGCCGGCCTGCCGCAGGCGCGCCTGATCTCCGCCCCGGGCCGGTTGCACCGCGCCGGCGGCCGCCCCCGGTTGTGATCCGGCGGGCTTCATGTTAAAAAGCCCGTCCTTTCCGTTTTCGCGCCGGCCATGCTGCGGCACCTTCCCATGACTTACTGCGCGATCGATTTCGGCACGTCCAATTCCGCCGTGGCCCTGCCCGACGGCGACGCCATGCGCCTCGCGCCCGTCGAGGGCGACCACCTGACGCTGCCCACCGCGATCTTCTTCAACAACGACGAGCAGACGGTCGAATACGGCCGGGCGGCACTCGCGTCCTATATCGACGGTTTCGACGGCCGCCTGATGCGCTCGATGAAGAGCATCCTCGGCTCGCCGCTCGCGGAAACGACGACGGATCTCGGCGACGGTAGTGCGATGGCGTACACGGAGATCATCGCGCGCTTCCTGACGCACCTGAAACGCAAGGCCGAAGCGCGCGCCGGCGCGCCGATCGGCCGCGCGGTGCTCGGCCGGCCGGTGTTCTTCGTCGACGACGATCCGCGCGCCGACCGTCTCGCGCAGGACCAGCTCGAAGCGGCCGCGCAGTCGGTCGGGTTCGCGGACGTGCATTTCCAGTACGAACCGATCGCGGCCGCGTTCGACTACGAGTCGCGCCAGCAGGCCGAGCGGCTGGTGCTGGTCGCCGACATCGGCGGCGGTACGTCGGACTTCTCGCTGGTGCGCGTCGGGCCGGAGCGGATGGCGCGCCTCGAGCGCAAGGACGACGTGCTCGCGCACCACGGCGTGCACGTCGCGGGCACCGACTACGACCGGCGCGTCGAGCTGGCGGCGATCCTGCCGGCGTTCGGCTACCGCGCGCTCGATCCCGAGGGACGCGAGCTGCCGAACCGGATCTACTTCGACCTGGCGACCTGGCACCTCATCAACACGGTCTACACGCCGAAGCGGCTGGGCGAGCTGAAGCTGATGAAGCACCTGTACCAGGACGTGCGGCAGTACGACCGGCTCACGCGCGTGGTCGAGCAGCGGCTCGGGCATGCGCTGATGGCGCGCGCGGAAGAAGCGAAGATCGGCGTGGCGGCGGGCGGGGAGACGATGATCGACCTGAACGACGTGGAAGAGGATCTGCAGATCGCGTTCGACGCCGAACGCCTGGTCGACGCGAGCGTCGACGACACCGCGCGCATCGTCGATGCCGCGCGCGAAACGGTGCGGCTGGCGGGCGTCGCGCCGCGCGATGTCGGCGCGCTGTATTTCACCGGCGGCTCGACCGGGCTCGCGTTCCTGTCGGGTGCGCTCGCCGGCGCATTCCCGGACGCGCAGCCGGTGTTCGGCGATCGCCTCGCGAGCGTCGCGACCGGGCTCGGCATTCACGCGCAGCGGCTGTTCGGCTGACCGGAGGCCATTCTCGATCGGCAGCGGCCGCATGGCTGCCCGCGCCGGAAAACAAAAAGCCCCGCCGAAGCGGGGCTTTTTTACACGAATTATCGCGCCGAACTTAGACCGGACGGATGTTCGCAGCTTGCAGACCCTTCGGGCCCGTCTTCACTTCGAATTCAACCTTCTGGTTTTCTTGCAGCGTCTTGAAGCCTTCGACGCGGATTTCCGAGAAGTGCGCGAACAGATCGTCGCCGCCGCCTTCCGGGGTGATGAAGCCGAAGCCCTTTGCGTCATTGAACCACTTGACGGTACCGGTTGCCATGTTACTTGTTCCTAAAAAGATAAAACGGGGCCGAGGCCCATGGGGTGCGGAAAATCAAGGAAGGGGGTAATGGGACCAACCGGAGTACCGTTGATGGGCGAACTACGAAAGAACCAATTCACTCGCCGCTTGAAATCCTGCAACGTTGTTTATACGGGTAATCGGTCGCGCGGTCAACCGGATTTCCATGCACTCAGGGTTATTGCGGAGTTAAGGTTTACAAACCTTGCAAACGATGCGACTTTTTTGTAGGGGCCGAACGATTTTGGCGCCAACTTGGAGGTGCAACCGTTAAACTACGCGCCGCGTGGACGGGTTGCCCCGATCGGGTGATCCTTCCCCCCAAAATTGCATGCGCGCTGCTGTCCGAGCCGATCCCGGACCGCGGGCCGACCATGCTTTTTGAGACATAGGAGAGGATGTGAAGAGTTCTATTCAACGGAACATCGGCCCGTTTGCACTGATGCTGACGGGGCTGGGTTCGATTATCGGTTCGGGCTGGCTGTTCGGCGCCTGGAAGGCTGCGAAGATTGCCGGTCCGGCGGCGATTTGCGCATGGATCATCGGCGCGGTCGTGATTCTCGCGATTGCGCTGACGTACGCTGAACTCGGTGCGATGTTCCCCGAGTCGGGCGGCATGGTGCGCTACGCGCGCTACTCGCACGGTTCGCTGGTGGGCTTCATCAGCGCGTGGGCGAACTGGATCGCGATCGTATCGGTGATCCCGATCGAGGCGGAAGCGTCGATCCAGTACATGAGCACGTGGCAGTATCCGTGGGCGCATGCGCTGTTCGTGAACGGCGAGCTGACGACACCCGGCCTGCTGCTGTCGGCCGTGCTGGTCGTCATCTACTTCTTGCTGAACTACTGGGGCGTCAAGGCCTTCGCACGTGCGAACACCGCGATCACGATCTTCAAGTTCCTGATCCCCGGCCTCACGATCCTCGGCCTGATGCTGTCGAGCTTCCACTCGGAAAACCTCGGTACTGCATCGAATGCAAGCTTCGCGCCGTACGGCTGGTCGGCCGTGCTGACCGCGGTCGCGACGAGCGGTATCGTGTTCGCGTTCAACGGCTTCCAGAGCCCGGTGAACCTGGCCGGCGAAGCGCGCAATCCGTCGCGCAGCGTGCCGTTCGCGGTGATCACGTCGATCCTGATCGCACTCGTGATCTACGTGCTGCTGCAGATGGCGTACATCGGTTCGGTGAATCCGGCCGACGTCGCGAAGGGCTGGTCGCAGTTCAACTTCTCGTCGCCGTTCGCCGAACTCGCGATCGCGCTGAACCTGAACTGGCTCGCGATCCTGCTGTACGTCGACGCGTTCATCAGCCCGAGCGGCACCGGTACGACCTACATGGCGACGACCACGCGCATGATCTACGCGATGGAGCGCAACAACACGATGCCGAAGATGTTCGGCAACGTGCACCCGATCTACGGTGTGCCGCGCCAGGCGATGTGGTTCAACCTGCTCGTGTCGTTCATCTTCCTGTTCTTCTTCCGCGGCTGGAGCTCGCTCGCGGCAGTGATCTCGGTCGCAACGGTGATCTCGTACCTGACCGGCCCGATCAGCCTGATGGCGCTGCGTCGCGCGGCGACCGACATCGAGCGTCCGCTGTCGATCCCGCTGATGAAGCTGATCGCACCGTTCGCGTTCGTCTGCGCGTCGCTGATCCTGTACTGGGCGAAGTGGCCGCTGACGGGCGAAATCATCCTGCTGATGATCGTCGCGCTGCCGGTGTATTTCTACTTCCAGGCGAAGTCGGGCTGGACCGGCTGGGGCGCCGACCTGAAGGCCGCATGGTGGCTGGTCGCGTACCTGCCGACGATGGCCGTGCTGTCGCTGGTCGGCAGCAAGGAGTTCGGCGGTTACGGCGTGCTGCCGTACGGCTGGGACATGCTGATCGTCGCGGCAATCTCGCTGGTGTTCTACTTCTGGGGCGTGAATACCGGTTACCGGACCCAGTATCTCGACGAGCGCGAGGCGCACGACGAGATCCTTGAAGGGGTCGGTGCCTGACGCCTGACCTGCCACCGGAATCGGCGGTGGCGGAAAGCGCAAAAAAGCCCGTCCGAGCGATGCTCGGGCGGGCTTTTTATTTGTGCTCGGCGCTTGTGTCGCCGTGTCGCGCGATTCAGGCGGCCGCGCTTGCGAACACGTAGTTCGTCATCGCGAGCACGCGTTGATACGTGCCGAGCGACTGGATGCCGAGCTGGTAGTCGTCGTCGGCTGCGCCGAGCGCGGTGAACACCGGCAGCAGGTGCTCGTCGGTCGGATGCATCAGCGCCGCGTGCGGCGCCTGCCGGCGATAGTCGAGCAGCGCGTCGACGTCGCGCGCGGCGAGCTTCGCCTCGAACCAGTCGGTGAATTCCGCGACGCGCGGGTCCGCATCCTCGGGCGCCGCGCTGAAATCGGCCGCGCGCAGGTTGTGCGTGATCTGGCCCGAGCCGATCACCATCACGCCTTCGTCGCGCAGCGGCCGCAGCGCGCGGCCGAGCGCGAAGTGATGGGCCGCGTCCGCACGCGGCTGGATCGACAACTGCGCGACGGGCACGTCGGCTTCCGGGAACATCAGCAGCATCGGCACCCACGCGCCGTGGTCGAGGCCGTGCTCGGTCGTCGCGGTCGCGATGCCGGCCGCGGTCAGCAGCGCGGCCGCCCGCTCGGCGACCTCGGGCGCGCCCGGTGCCGGGTAGCGGATCTCGTACAGTGCGCGCGGGAAGCCGTAGAAGTCATGGATCGTTTCCGGGTGCGCGGCCACGCTCGCGACCGGCTGCTGCGTGCCCCAGTGCGCGGACAGCATCAGCACCGCGCGGGGGCGCGGCAATTCGGCGCCGAGGTGCGTGAATGCGCCGGACGGCAGCGTCGGGTCGATCGGCAGCGTCGGGGCGCCGTGTGACAGGTAAAGCGAAGGCAAGCGGTTCATGGTGGGGAGCCTGCAATAGTGGGTTGCATGTGACTATAGGCGCGCACCGGACATTGATAAATCGGCTTGCTGGAATTTGATTGAATCGCAATGGTTGATAATTCGGCCGATTCGGGTGCGCGGGAGCAGGCGCGGGGAGGCTGGGCGCGGCTGGATCGAACCGGAAGGCGGCCGAATCGACGAAGATGCGTGGAGAACGGCGCCGAAGCGCCGCGTCGAGCGGCTTACCGTGCGGGCCGCATGCCGGCCCACGGCGTCGTCATCGGTGCGCTGAGCGCGAACAGGTCGAGCACGCGCGTGACGGTCTGGTCGACGAGTTCCTCGATCGTCTTCGGCATCGCGTAGAACGCGGGCAGCGGCGGAAACACGATGCCGCCCATTTCGGTCACGGCGGTCATGTTGCGCAGATGCGCGAGGTTGAACGGCGTTTCGCGCACCATCAGCACGAGACGGCGGCGTTCCTTCAGCGTGACGTCGGCCGCGCGCGTGATCAGGTTGTCCGACAGGCCGTGCGCGACGCTCGCGAGCGTCTTCATCGAGCACGGGGCGATCACCATCCCGTCGGTCGCGAACGAACCGGACGCGATCGTCGCGCCGACATCGCGCACCGAATGCACGACATCCGCCCGGCTTTCGACTTCGGCCTTCGACAGCTGCAATTCATGCTGGATATTGAGCCAGCCGGCGTTCGAAACCAGCAGATGCGTTTCGACGCCGCCGGCGGCGCGCAGCAATTCGAGCAGCCGCACGCCGTAGACCGCGCCGGTGGCGCCGGTGATCGCGACGATCAGCCGGCGTGGCGGCGCGCTGGGAGATGCCATCGGGAACGGGGCGTTACGCGGCGGCGAACAGTTGCTGCAGTTCGCCCGACTGGTACATCTCCATCATGATGTCCGAGCCGCCGATGAATTCGCCCTTCACGTACAGCTGCGGGATGGTCGGCCAGTTCGAGAATTCCTTGATGCCCTGGCGGATCTCGTCGTCCTCGAGCACGTTGACCGTCTTGAACTGGTCGACGCCGCAGGCTTTCAGCACCTGCACGGCGCGGCCCGAAAAGCCGCACATCGGGAATTGCGCGTTGCCCTTCATGAAGAGCACGACCTGGTTTTCGTCGACGATTTGCTTGATACGTTGTTGGGTGTCCATGACTGACCTTGCGTTGGCGGGGCGTTAGAACGAAATGATAGCGGATTTCAACCGGGCGGGCCGGCCGTCAGACGGGCCGGCGGCCGCCCGTGGTGCGTTCGATCGCGGCGAGATCGGCGAGCGATTCGACCGCGACGAAGCCGCGTGACACGAGCAAGGCACGCACGGCTTCGGCCTGGTCGTAGCCGTGCTCGATCCAGAGCGTGCCGCCTGGTTTCAGGTACGCGCCGGCGCCTGCGACGATCGTGCGGATCGCGCTGAGGCCGTCGGCATCGTCGGTGAGCGCGCCGCGCGGCTCGAACCGCAGGTCGCCCTGCGCGAGGTGCGGATCGTGCTGCGCGATGTACGGCGGATTGCTGACGATCGTGTCGAACGCGAGCGTCGGCTCGAGCGCGGCGTACCAGTCGCTCTGCAGCCAGTGCAGCGGGCCGCCGGGGCGGCGCGCGTCGAGCAGCTTGTGCGCGTTGCGCCGGGCGACGTCGAGCGCGGCCGATGAGCGGTCGAGCGCCCACACGCGTGCATCGGGCCGTTCGGCGGCGATCGACACGGCGATCGCGCCGCTGCCGGTGCCGAGATCGAGCACGGCCGGATGCGGGCGACCGTCGATCGCGTCGAGCGCGGCTTCGACGAGGAGTTCGGTTTCGGGGCGCGGGATCAGCACGTCGGGCGTCACATCGAACGGCCGGCCGAAGAATTCGCGCATCCCGACAAGCTGCGCGACCGGCTCGCCCGCCACGCGGCGCGCTTCGAGCGCGCGGTAGCGCGCGATCGCGGCGGGCTCGAGCGGGGCGTCGCCGCGCGTGATCAGCTGCGTGCGGGTCCAGCCGAGCGCGTACGCGAGGAGCACGCGCGCATCGACCGGGTCGAGCGGCGACGCGCGCAGCAGATCGTCGGCGGTGGTGTCGGACATCGCGACCTCAGTCGGTGTCGCCGAGCGACGCGAGCAGTTCGGCCTGGTGTTCGGTGACGAGCGCGCCGATCAGTTCGTCGAGATCGCCGTCCATCAGCGCCTCGAGCCGGTACAGCGTGAGGTTGATCCGATGATCGGTCATCCGGCCCTGCGGGAAGTTGTACGTGCGGATCCGCTCCGAGCGGTCGCCCGAGCCGATCAGGCTCTTGCGCGTCGCCGCTTCCTTCGCGTGCTGCTCGTGATACTGCTTGTCCTTGATGCGCGCGGCGAGCACCTTCAGCGCACGATCCTTGTTCTTGTGCTGCGAGCGGTCGTCCTGGCACTCGACGACGATCCCGGTCGGGATGTGCGTGACGCGCACCGCCGAATCGGTCTTGTTGATGTGCTGGCCGCCCGCACCCGACGCGCGGAACGTGTCGATCCGCAGGTCGGCCGGATTGATCTCGACCTCGCCGATTTCGTCGGCTTCCGGCATCACCGCGACCGTGCAGGCGGACGTGTGGATGCGTCCCTGCGTTTCGGTCGCCGGCACGCGCTGCACGCGATGGCCGCCCGATTCGAACTTCAGCCGCGAGTAAGCGCCCTGGCCGGCGATCCGCACGATCACTTCCTTGTAGCCGCCGAGATCCGACGGGCTCTCCGACATCATCTCGACCTGCCAGCGCTGGCGTTCCGCGAAGCGCAGGTACATGCGCAGCAGGTCGCCCGCGAACAGCGCCGATTCGTCGCCGCCGGTGCCCGCGCGGATTTCGAGGAAGATGTTGCGGTCGTCGTTCGGGTCCTTCGGCAGCAGCATCTTCTGCAACTCGCCTTCGAGGCGGACCATGCGTTCCCGCGCGCTGCGGATCTCGTCTTCGGCGAAATCGCGCATCGATGCATCGGCGACCAGCTCCTGCGCGGCAGTCTCGTCGCTGCGCGACTGGCGCCACAGCGCGTACTGCTCGACGACCGGGCCGAGTTCCGCGTGTTCGCGCGTCAGCTTGCGGTACTGGTCGAGGTCGGCCGTGACGTTTTCGCGGCTCAGCAGGTCGTTCAGTTCGGCCAGCCGGATAGACAGCTGGTCGAGCTTGCGTTGCATGCTCGTCTTCATGGTGTGGAGCGACGCTCCCGGACAAAAGGGGTATTCGAAAAGGATAGGCCGGCGCGCGGCCGGCGGCAGGGGCAACCGGCCGGCGCTAGTGGCCGGACTGGTCGTTCGAGCGCGGCGCGTGCTGGTAGAAGCCGCGCATCAGGTCGATCAGCGAATCGCGGTCGGTGCCGTTCACGCGGTTGAGCGCGCTCGTCGGGCCGTGGATCAGCTTGTTGGTGAGCGCCTGCGACAGCGCTTCGAGGACGGCGGCCGGATCGTCGCCGCGCGCGAGCAGCTTCTGCGCCTTCTCGACTTCCGCGCGGCGCAGCGCGTCGGCCTGCGTATGCATGTGACGGATCACCGGCACGACGCTGCGCGTGTCGAGCCACTGCATGAAGTTCTGCACGCGGGTTTCGATGATCGTCTCGGCTTGTGCAACCGCGGCCTGGCGCGATGCGTTGCCTTCGCGCACGATCGCACCGAGATCGTCGACGGTGTAGAGGAACACGTCCTTCAGCTTGCCGACTTCCGGCTCGATGTCGCGCGGCACCGCGAGGTCGACCATGAAGATCGGCCGGTGGCGGCGCGCCTTCACCGCACGTTCGACCGCGCCGAGGCCGATGATCGGCAGCGTCGACGCGGTGCACGACACGATGATGTCGAATTCGTGCATGCGGGCCGGCAGGTCCGACAACGGCATCGCGCGGCCGTTGAAACGTTCGGCGAGCCGCTGGCCGCGTTCGGCCGTGCGGTTCGCGACGACGAGCTCGCGCGGGCTCTGCGCGGCGAAGTGCGTCGCGCACAGCTCGATCATCTCGCCGGCGCCGATGAACAGCACGCGCTGATCCGACACTTTTTCGAAGATGCGCTGCGCGAGGCGGACCGCGGCGGCGGCCATCGACACCGACTGCGCGCCGATCTCGGTCGTGCCGCGCACTTCCTTCGCGACGGCGAACGTGCGCTGGAACAGCTGGTTCAGATAGGTGCCGAGCGCGCCGGCTTCCGTCGCGGTGCGTACCGCATCCTTCATCTGGCCCAGGATCTGCGTTTCGCCGAGCACCATCGAATCGAGACCCGACGCGACGCGGAATGCGTGCCGGACCGCTTCCGATTGCGGCAGCGCATAGACGTGCGGGGCGAGTTCGTCGACCGGAATCTGGTGGTACTCCGACAGCCAGCGAATCGCACCCTCGCGGGCGGCCCGATCGTCGGTCGCGCAATAGAGTTCGGTGCGGTTGCAGGTGGAGAGGATTGCTGCTTCGGGCGCATTCGGCGCCTGGGGGCCGAGGAACACGTTCTTGAACGTGACGAGAGCCGGCTTGATTTGCTCGAGCGGAAACGCCACGCGTTCGCGCAGGGCGACAGGCGCAGTGTGGTGGTTGATTCCGATCGTGAGGAGTTGCATATCGAGGGCTATCGTTTAGCCCCATATTATAGCGTTTCAGCGATTTCCTCACTTGCGGCATACCGGGCATCGGCGTGGCGCGGCCTCGAATTTGGGGGCTCGATCGGCACGCGGTCGAGCTGGTAGCCGTAGCCGTAGAGCGGCAGAAGCCGGTAGCCGCGCTCCGGAAGCAGCCGCAGCTTGCTGCGCAGCCGGGACGCATGAGTGTCGAGCGTGCGCGACTTCATGTCGCGGCGGCGGGCCCAAACCGTCTCGAGGATATGCGCGCGCGACACGGGCCGCGACAGGTTCGCGAACAGCAGCTGTGCGAAGCGGAACTCCTTCGGCGTGAGCGCGACGATCGCATTGCCGAAGCGCACGAGGCTGTGGGTCGCATCGAATGCGTATTCTCCATACATTTCGCGCGAGCGATTTGGCGGCCGCCGGACACCCGCGCGCCGGCTCAGCGCGTTGACGCGTGCGAGCAGCTCGGGGCCGCTCACCGGGCGCACGAGGCAGTCGTCGGCGCCCGCGTGCAGGCACGACACGACTTCGCTTTCGCGCGCTAGCTGCATCACGGCGATGGCCGGCAGGCCGGGCAGGATCGCCTGCGCCCGCGGAATGACTACCTCGGCCGGCTGGTCGCCGGCCCAATTGCCGATGATCAGCATGTCGCAGGTATCGGTGGCGAGCCACTCGAAGAACGCCGCGCTGGACGGAAACGCGTGGCACACATGACCGCCGGCGAACAGCAGGCGGTTCAGGAGCGCAGCATGATGCGCCTCCGGATCGATGAGAGCGATTCGCATGAGGATTTCTTCAATACGCCTGCGGGCGCGCGCTTGCCATAACGTCGGGTCGGCCCCTACACTCGAATGTTCGCGGCGCCCGGCTGGTCTCAGGTTCGATGGATGAATCGATGCTAGCCGCTGGCAACGTTCACGCCTATGGGACGAATCTGAATTTATAGAAGGCGTCGAATGAACTGGTTTGGAATCCTTGTCCTGGGAGCGGCCGTCGGGCTGTTCGGCCGGTGGCTGCATCCGATGCGGCGCACGGGCCGGCCGGCATGGTGGATCGTGGTGCTGGTCGGCATCGCAGGCGCCGCCGCCGCGCGCATGGCCGGCAATCTCTCTGGACTGTTTTACGACGGCGAAACGCTCGAATGGCCGGTCTGCACCGGTGTCGCGTTCCTCGCCGTAGCCGTGACGGTCGCCGTGTCGGCCCGTCGCTGAACGCTCTCAGGTGAAATCATGAATGCCCGTCTCCCCGAAGTCTCGTCGGTGCCGGCCCGCCTCGCGCTGCTGCGCGGCGCGATGGTCCGCGAGGACCTGGCCGCCTATCTCGTGCCGTCCGCCGATCCTCACCTGTCCGAGTACCTGCCCGAGCGCTGGCAGGCGCGACGCTGGCTGTCCGGTTTCACGGGCTCGGTCGGCACGCTGGTCGTGACCGCGGATTTCGCGGGCTTGTGGGTCGACAGCCGCTACTGGGTGCAGGCCGAGGCCGAACTCGCCGGCACGGGCGTCCAGCTGATGAAGATGACGGGCGGGCAGCAGAGCGCGCCGCACGTCGACTGGCTCGCGCAGAACGTGCCGGCCGGGACGACGGTCGGCGTCGACGGCGCCGTGCTCGGCGTCGCGGCGGCACGCGCGCTGACGGCCGCGCTGAGCGCGCGCGGCATCGCGCTGCGCACCGATCTCGACCTGCTCGACGCGATCTGGCCGGAGCGCCCGGGGCTGCCGGGCGACGCGGTGTTCGAGCACGTGGCGCCGCAGGCCGACACGACGCGCGCGAGCAAGCTCGCCGAAGTGCGCCGCGCGATGCACGCGCAGGGCGCGCAATGGCATTTCGTGTCGACGCTCGACGATCTCGCGTGGCTGTTCAACCTGCGCGGCGCCGACGTCAACTTCAACCCCGTGTTCGTCGCGCACGCGATGATCGGCGCCGATCGCGCGACGCTGTTCGTCGCCGACGGCAAGGTGTCGCCGGCGCTGGCCGCGTCGCTCGCGCAGGACGGCGTCGAGGTCCGCGCGTACGACGCCGCGCGCGCGTCGCTCGCGGCGCTGCCCGACGGCGCGACGCTGCTGATCGATCCGCGCCGCGTGACGTTCGGCACGCTCGAGGCCGTGCCGGCCGGCGTGAAGCTGATCGAAGCCGTGAACCCGTCGACGTTCGCGAAGTCGCGCAAGACGTCCGCCGAGATCGAGCACGTGCGCGTGACGATGGAGCACGACGGCGCCGCGCTCGCCGAATTCTTCGCGTGGTTCGAGCAGGCGGTGAACCGCGAGACGATCACCGAGCTGACGATCGACGAGCAACTCACGGCCGCGCGCGCGCGGCGCCCCGGCTACGTGTCGCCGAGCTTCGCGACGATCGCCGGCTTCAACGCGAACGGTGCGATGCCGCACTATCGCGCGACGCCCGAGTCGCACGCGACGATCGCCGGAGATGGCCTGCTGCTCGTCGATTCGGGCGGCCAGTACACGACCGGCACCACCGACATCACGCGCGTCGTGCCGGTCGGCACGGTCAGCGACCTGCAGCGCCGCGATTTCACGATCGTGCTGAAGTCGATGATGGCGCTGTCGCGCGCACGCTTCCCGCGCGGCATCCGCTCGCCGATGCTCGACGCGATCGCGCGCGCGCCGATGTGGGCGGCCGGGCTCGACTACGGCCACGGCACCGGTCACGGCGTCGGCTACTTCCTGAACGTGCACGAGGGCCCGCAGGTCATCTCGCACTACGCGCCGGCCGAGCCGTACACGGCGATGGAAGAGGGGATGATCACGTCGATCGAGCCGGGCGTGTACCGGCCCGGCAAATGGGGCATCCGGATCGAAAACCTGGTCGTGAACCGCGCGGGCGGGCAGACCGAGTTCGGCGACTTCCTCGCGTTCGAGACGCTGACGCTGTGCCCGATCGACACGCGCTGCGTGCTGATCGAGATGCTGCATGAGGAAGAACGCGCGTGGCTGAACGCGTACCACGCGACCGTGCGCGAGCGCGTCGGCCGGCACGTGAGCGGCGACGCGAAGGCGTGGCTCGACGCGCGCACGCAGCCGATCTGACGCGACGCGCAATACACGATAGATACCGGCCGCGCGACGGCCGGACCACGACCGAGAGGGCAATCGATGGCAGACACCGCAGTGATCGTGATCGACATGCAGCGCGGGCTGGTGCAGCGGGCGCGGCCCGCGTACCGGCTCGACGACGTCGTGTCGGGCATCAACCGGCTGACGGCGGCGGCACGTGCGGCAAACGCGCCCGTGTGCTTCGTGCAGCACGACGGCGATGCGGACGACGACATCGTGCCCGGCACGCCCGGCTGGGAACTGCATGAGGAACTGATCGTCGGTCGCACCGACTGGCGCATCCGCAAGCAGGTGAGCGATTCGTTCCACGACACGCCGCTCGCCGCGCAGCTCGACGGCCACGGCATCCGTTCGGTGCTGATCTGCGGCTATGCGACCGAGTTCTGCGTCGATTCGGCCGCGCGCCGCGCGGCACTGCTCGGCTACCGGACGACCGTCGTGTCCGACCTGCACACGACGAACGAGCGCGCGCACCTGTCGGCCGCGCAGATCGTCGCGCATCATCACTTCGTGTGGGAAAACAATACGCTGTCGGGCAATGCGGTGACGCCGCGTCCGCTCGCCGACGTGCTCGCCACGGAGTTCGCATGACGATCAAGGCGGTGGTGTTCGATTTCGGCGGCGTGCTGATCGACTGGAGCCCCGAGTACCTGTACCGGCAGCTGATTCCGGACGAAGCCGAGCGCCGCTGGTTCCTCACGCACGTGTGCGCGATGGACTGGGTGATCCGGCAGGACGGCGGGCAGACGATCGACGAAGGCACGCGCGAGCTGGTCGCGAAGTTTCCGGCGCACGAGACGCTGATCCGCGCGTTCTACGCGCGCTGGCACGAGATGATCGGCGGCGTGCTCGACGAAGGCGCCGCGCTCGTCGACCGGCTCGATGCGCAGGGGATGCCGCTCTTCGGGCTGACCAACTGGTCCGCGCAGACTTTTCCGTATGCGTGGGACAACTTCCCGGTGCTGCGGCGCTTCAAGGACATCGTCGTGTCGGGTCGCGTGAAGCTCGTGAAACCCGATCCGGCGATCTACCGCGAGATGCATGCGCGGATCGAGCCGCACCTGCCGGGCATTGCGCCGCATGAGCTCGTGTTCATCGACGACAACGCGAAGAATGCCGCGGCTGCGACGGCACTCGGCTGGCATGGCATTCATCACACGAGCGCGGCCGCGACCGAGACGCGTTTGCGCGAACTGGGCGCGCTCGCGTAGGCGGCGCGCCGGACGCCACAGCCGAATGCAGACAGGCGGATGAAAAAAAAGCGGGCCATGAGCCCGCTTTGTCGTTCTGCCGATCCGGAGGCGGCCGCGTTCGGCACCCGGCGTCGCGTCGCCGGATGCACGGGCCGCATCGTTCAGCGGCTGATCGGCTTGTAGCGCAGGCGCTTCGGCTTCGCGGCTTCCTCGCCGAGGCGCGCACGCTTGTCGGCTTCGTATTCCTGGTAGTTGCCGTCGAAGAACGTGACCTGCGAATCGCCTTCGAACGCGAGGATGTGCGTCGCGATCCGGTCGAGGAACCAGCGATCGTGCGAGATCACCATCACCGAGCCCGCGAATTCGAGCAACGCGTCTTCCAGCGCCCGCAGCGTTTCGACGTCGAGGTCGTTCGACGGTTCGTCGAGCAGCAGCACGTTGCCGCCGGAGATCAGCGTCTTCGCGAGGTGCAGGCGGCCGCGTTCGCCGCCCGACAGGTTGCCGACGATCTTCTGCTGGTCGCCGCCCTTGAAGTTGAAGCGGCCGATGTACGCACGCGACGGCGTTTCGTACTTGCCGACCGTCAGCACGTCGGCGCCGCCCGAGATTTCCTCGAACACCGTCTTCGAGCCGTCGAGCGCATCGCGGCTCTGGTCGACGTACGCGAGCTTCACGGTCGGGCCCATCACGACTTCGCCCGAATCCGGCTGTTCCTTGCCGGTCAGCATCTTGAACAGCGTCGACTTGCCGGCGCCGTTCGGGCCGATGATGCCGACGATCGCGCCGGCCGGAATCTTGAAGTTCAGGTTGTCGATCAGCAGGCGGTCGCCGAACGACTTGCTGACGTTCTTGAACTCGATCACTTCATTGCCGAGGCGGTCGCCGACCGGAATGAAGATTTCCTGCGTTTCGTTGCGCTTCTGGTATTCCTGGCTGTTCAGCTCCTCGAAGCGCGCGATACGCGCCTTCGACTTCGCCTGGCGGCCCTTCGGGTTCTGGCGCACCCACTCCAGTTCTTTCTTGATCGCCTTCTGGCGCGCCGATTCCGACGCTTCTTCCTGCTTCAGGCGCTCTTCCTTCTGGTCGAGCCAGCTGCTGTAGTTGCCCTTCCACGGAATGCCGTGGCCGCGGTCGAGTTCGAGAATCCACTCGGCCGCGTTGTCGAGGAAGTAGCGATCGTGCGTGACGGCGACGACGGTGCCCGGGAAGCGCACCAGGAACTGCTCGAGCCAGTCGACCGATTCCGCGTCGAGGTGGTTGGTCGGTTCGTCGAGCAGCAGCATGTCCGGCTTCTCGAGCAGCAGCTTGCACAGCGCGACGCGGCGCTTTTCACCGCCCGACAGGTGCTCGATCTTCGCGTCCCACGCCGGCAGGCGCAGCGCGTCGGCGGCCACTTCGAGCTGCTGCTCGGGGCTGCCGCCGTCGCTCGATGCGAGGATCGCTTCGTATTTCGCCTGCTCGGCTGCGAGCGCGTCGAAGTCGGCGTCCGGTTCCGCATAGGCCGCGTAGATTTCCTCGAGCTTCTTGTTCGCCTGGAACAGGTCGCCGAGGCCTTCCTCGACGGCTTCGCGCACCGTCTTCGTCGGATCGAGCTGCGGTTCCTGCGGCAGGTAGCCGATGTTCAGGTTCGGCATCGGCGTCGCTTCGCCTTCGATGTCCTTGTCGACGCCCGCCATGATGCGGATCAGCGTCGACTTGCCCGAGCCGTTCAGGCCGAGCACGCCGATCTTCGCGCCGGGAAAGAACGACAGCGAGATGTCCTTCAGGATCTGGCGCTTGGGCGGCACGATCTTGCCGACCCGGTTCATCGTGAAAACGTATTGGGCCATTTGGGTGTGAAACTCAGAAAGGGTTGAGACTGCCGCGCAGCGCATGGGCGTGCGTGGCGTCGGGTGATTCGGTACGGAGCGTGCCGCGCGGGGCGCGGCGGTGTCGCCGCGGGTTGGCGGCGCGAGCGCGTATTGTACTTCGGCGCCGGCTGCCGCTGGCACCGCGCTGGCCATTCGGCCGACCCGCGTTCACAGCCATCCGGCGACGCCGCCGTGCCCCGAGCAGGTGCCGCGCCGATGGCGGCTGAAGCTGTACGTGCCGTCGCGGCAGCGCGCGCTCGCGCCCTCGGGCACGCGGCCCGATTTCGAATGCGCCGGTGCATGGACGGTGTCGCCGTCGCGATTGCGGTACGTGTCGTGCCGGTCGAGGTCGGCTTCGCTGCCGTAGCCGGGCGACGCGCGATAGGCGTGCGTCGCGGGCGGCAGGGCGGCGCACGCGACGAACAGCGCGGCCGACAGGGTTGCGATGCGTGTCGCGCGGCGGAGCAGGGCTGGCATGGTCTCTCTGCTGATGTCGTTGTCCGTTGCCGGTGGCTGGCGGGCCGACGGCCCGGGCCGCATGTTAGCCGATCGGCTCGAGATCGTTGCCGCCGCCCCGCGCTGCAGCGACGCTACGCCGTGCCCGTCATCGATGCCGCGCCGTCGGCCTGGGCGGCCTCGAGAATCCACCGACGGAACGCGGCGACTTTCGCGCGCTCCGCATGATGCGGCGGATAGACGAGGTAGTACGCGAAGTCGTCGAGCCACGCGACGTCGGCAAGCTGCACGAGCCGGCCGCTCGCGAGCTCGCCGCGCACCATCGCCGCCGGCAGCAGGCCGGCGCCCTGGCCGGCGAGGATCGCCTGCAGCAACAGACTGGAATCGTCGAACGCGGGGCCGCGCGGCGGCCCGAAATCGGCGATTCGCTGCGCGTCGAACCAGATGTGCCAGCCCTTGCGTTCGGCGTCGTGCAGATGCGGCCATCCGGCCAGGTCGGCGGGCGTGGCCGGCATGCCCAGCCGCGCGACGAGTTCCGGCGCCGCAAGCGCGACGATCTCCACGGTCAGCAGCCGTTCGCTGCACAGCCCGATGTAGCGGCCGAGACCGTGGCGGATCGCGACGTCGACGCCGTCGCGCGAGAAATCGGCGAGCGCATGGCTCGCGACGATCTGCAGGTCGACGTCCGGGCATGCATCGCGGAACTGCGCGAGGCGCGGCACGAGCCATGCGGATGCGAAAAACGGCGTGACGCTCACCGTCAGCACGCCGCTGTCGGCGGCGCCCGACACGCGCTGCGACGCGTCGGCGATTTGCCGGAACGCGTTGCGCACGGGCGGCAGATAGTCGCGGCCCGCGGCGGTCAGCAGGATACCGCGGTTCACGCGCTCGAACAGTTGCACGCCGAGATGGGTCTCGAGCGTGCGGATCAGCTGGCTCACCGCGCCGGGCGTGACCGACAGCTCTTGCGCTGCCGATTTCACCGACAGGTGGCGGGCCGCCGCCTCGAACGCGCGCAACGCGTTGAGCGGTGGCAGACGGGAACGGTTCATTGAGTTTTTCTAAAGCGAAAGGCCGACGAAATATCGTTTGAGGCAAGGCATGCGCGCGAGTACCGTTGTCGCATGCGGATCGCATTCGTCACGGCTGACTCGCGGCGGTCGATGCGATCAACATAGTTCAACTATATCCATGAGGCAATCCGGACGCCGCGCGGCGTCCGGCGGAACCTGAGAGGAGCATCGTCATGAGCGGCCCGCGCGCGTCGCGCGTCTTCTACGGCTGGTATGTGGTGGCGGCCGCGTTCGCCGTCACGTTCGTCGGCTTCGGCAGTGCGTACACGTTCAGCGCGTTCGTCGAAGCGCTGCAGCGGGATTTTGCCGCATCGCGCGGGCAGATCTCGCTCGTGTTCTCGCTGGCCGGCTTCCTGTATTTCGGCTTCGGCATCGTCAGCGGCCCGCTTGCCGATCGTTTCGGCTCACGGCGGCTCGCCGTCACCGGCATGTTGCTGACGGCGGCGGGTCTCGCGGCGGCCGGCGCCGCGCATACGCTGCTGCAGGTCTATGTCGCGTACGGGCTCGGTGTCGGTCTCGGCGTCGGCTGCGCGTATGTGCCGGCCGTCGGCGCCGTGCAGCGCTGGTTCGTGCGGCGGCGCGGCTTCGCGTCGGGGCTCGCGGTCGCGGGGATCGGCGTCGGCACGCTCGTGATGCCGCCGCTCGCCTCTGCGCTGATCGCGCACGTCGGCTGGCGCGGCGCCTATTTCACGCTTGCGGCGCTCGCCGTCGCGATCGGCGCCGGGATGTCGCTGCTGATCGAGAACGACCCGCGCGGGCGCGGGCTGTTGCCGGACGGGGAGGCCGTGCATCCGGCCGGCGGCGGAGGCTTGCCGGAAGCGGGCGGGCACACGGCAGGGGCCCCGGGCGCCGTGAACGCTGTGGATCGCGCGCGGGCTGCCGCAGCGGCGCCCACCGGCGCGACGCTGCGCGAGGCCGTCACGTCGCGACCGTTCGCAAGCCTCTACGCGGCATGCCTCGTGTGCTCGTTCGGCGTCTTCGTGCCGTTCGTGCACCTCGTGCCGTATGCGCTCGATCATGGCGTCGCATCGTCGACGGCCGTGCTGCTGCTCGGCGCGATCGGCGTCGGCAGCACGGCTGGGCGCTTCTTTCTCGGCGGCCTCGCCGACCGCTTCGGCCGCCGCGCATCGCTGCTCGCGATGTTCGCAGGCATGGCCGTCGCGCTCGTCGCGTGGGCCGGCGCCGGCAGCGTCGCGACGCTGGCCGCGTTCGCACTCGTGTTCGGCGTGTTCTACGGCGGCTGGGTCGCCGTGCTGCCCGCAGTCGTGATGGACTACTTCGGCGGCCGCAACGTGAGCGCGATCATCGGCGTGCTGTACACGAGCATCGCGTTCGGCACGCTGATCGGGCCGGCTGCGGCCGGTTTCATCTACGACGCGGGTGGCGGTTATCTCGTGCCGATCCTGGCCAGCGCGGCCGCCAATGCGGTCGCGTTCGCGATCGTCGCCACCACCGGACGCGCGCAGATGGCCGTGCGCGCGGCCGGTCGCTAGACGCGCGTCGCCCGCTGCAAGGCACGGCGCCTTCCAGCTAGGCGCGATCTACGATTTCCGCTACGGTGGCCGGATCTCGATCATCGACGGCTGGAGGCGCATCGTGACATTCGACGAAGTGCGGCAGATCGCGCTCGCATGGCGCGGCGTCGAGGAGGGGACGTCGTACGGCACGCCCGCACTCAAGGTGAAGGGCAAGACGCTCGCGCGCCTGCGCGAGGACGGCGATACGCTCGTCGTGAAGGGCGTCGGCCCCGACGAGCGCGCGTGGCTGATCGAAGCGGAGCCCGACGTGTATTACCTGACCGACCACTATGCGGGCTGGCCGATCGTGCTGGTGCGCCTGTCGGCCGCGCATCCCGACGCCGTGAGAAACCTGCTTCTGCGCGAATGGCGCGCGATCGTGCCGGCCAAATGGCGCGACGCAGGGCCGGACGACGCCAACTGAGCCGCGCCGGCGCGGCACGCGATCCGCTTCGACGGAACGTGTTCACCATGATGCCGAGCGGGCACGCGCCGTCATCACTTGCCCGATCCGGCTGCCCGCAGGCGGACGCCGAACCGGATCATGCGTTGCATCGGTTCGCATCGATGCAACAAGTGGATCCATCGAAATTCTTCAATTGGTTCTTAGTGAAGAACCGTTTGATGCTTACACTCCTTCGCTTCGAAGGCGGCTGACCGACAGCCGACGGAAGGGGCGTACGCGATGCGCCGGCACCTCGTGCGCCGCATCGCACCCGCGGCTTCGCAGACTGCGTCGCGCACCGACCGGAACAGCTCGACCCGGCTTCCTGCCCGTATGCGCGCATGCGCGGCGGGCTGCCGGGTTCAACAACGACAACTCCCCGCCGCCTTCACGCGACACCCGGTCATACCGGAACCGTTTTTTGGAGAGAGACACATGAGTGGAAGCAAGACAGGCCTCGGCACGGGTCTGAAGCAGCGGCACGTGACGATGATGTCGATTGCCGGCGTCATCGGCGCGGGCTTGTTCGTCGGCTCCGGCCACGCAATCGCGGAAGCCGGCCCGGCTTCGATCCTCGCGTATGCGATCGCGGGCGTCCTGGTCGTGCTGGTGATGCGCATGCTCGGCGAGATGGCCGTCGCGCATCCGGACAGCGGTTCGTTCTCGACCTATGCCGATCGCGCGATCGGTCACTGGGCGGGCTTCTCCATCGGCTGGCTGTACTGGTGGTTCTGGGTGCTCGTGATCCCGATCGAGGCAACCGCTGCGGCTACCATCCTCAATGCGTGGTTCCCCGGCGTCGCGACCTGGATCTTCGCGCTCGGCATCACGCTGCTGCTGACGATCACCAACCTCTTCTCGGTCAAGAACTACGGCGAATTCGAATTCTGGTTCGCGCTGATCAAGGTTGTCGCGATCGTCGTGTTCCTGTGCATCGGCGGTGCGGCGATCGTCGGCATCGTGCCCGCGCCGGCCGTATCGGGCGTGTCGAACCTCTTCGCGCACCAGGGCTTCATGCCGAACGGCGCCGGCGCGGTGCTCGCGGCGATGCTGACGACGATGTTCTCGTTCCTCGGTACCGAGATCGTGACGATCGCGGCCGCCGAGTCGGACAACCCGCAACGCCAGATCGTGCGTGCGACCAATTCCGTCATCTGGCGTATCACGCTGTTCTATCTCGGCTCGATCCTCGTCGTCGCGGCGATCGTGCCGTGGAACGATCCGCTGCTGCCGAAGCACGGCTCGTATCAGCGTGCGATGGAGCTGATCGGTATTCCGAACGCGAAGGCGATCATCGACGTGATCGTGCTCGTGTCGGTCGCGAGCTGCCTGAATTCCGCGCTGTACACCGCATCGCGGATGCTGTTCTCGCTGTCCAAGCGCAAGGACGCACCTGCGTTCCTGCACAGCACCGATTCGACCGGTACGCCGCGTGCGGCCGTGCTGGCATCGACCGCATTCGGTTTCCTGACCGTGATCGCGAACTACCTGATGCCGGAGCAGGTGTTCGGCTTCCTGCTGGCGACGTCGGGTGCGATCGCGCTGCTCGTGTATCTCGTGATCGCGATCTCGCAGCTGCGGATGCGCAAGACGCTCGAATCGGGCGGCGCCGACCTGACGCTGCGGATGTGGCTGTTCCCGTGGCTCACGTGGGCGGTGATCCTGTTCATCTGCGGCACGCTGACCGTGATGTTCGTCAGCGAGGAACACCGGATGGAAGTCGGTGCGACGGCCGTGCTCGCGCTGCTCGTGCTGTTTGCGTCTTGGCTGAACAAGCGCGGTCGCGATGCGCGAGCGGGGGCGGGGCGGCGGGTGTCGGCGATGTGATGAAGTGACGATGCGGCAGCGGGCCTGAGCGTTCGCTGTCGGTTGACGCGGGGATTCCCGTCGTGAAAATGGCCCGATCGGCATTGGCGATCGGGCCATTTGTTTTGCACCAGCAAACGGAGGCACTTGACGTGGAACCTGGAGCGTTCATCACCACGGCGAATCATTGACATAAGGACTCGCAAAATCGAACTCGTCTGATTTCATCGCCGACGGCAACTCCATACCTTGAGCGCATCGACAACCGAAGTAAATGATGAGGTCGACTCGCGTGAGCGGTCGCGCCGGGAGAGTGGCAGATGGCGAATGAGGGCTTGAGGTTGAGTGAAGCAGGTTGGGCGGAGCTGCGTCGGCGGGAAAGCGGGCTTGTCGACCGGCGTCTGCTCGAATCGGCGCCGTTCCAGCCACAACAGAGGGCACAGTGACAACGGCCATGATCGGTTTGCTCGTACTGGCGTCGGCGCATGCATTTGCCGGGCCGACGCCAGAGGACGAGATAGCGGTGCGCAGCGGTTTGCCGGCTAGCGAGGTCAACGCGCTGCTCAGCGACTGCGATTCGAACCAGACGAGCATGAATTTTTGCGCGTGGCGCGATCAGCTCGTCGCCGAGCGGGATTTGCAGCGGGTCGTCGACAAACCGGTGAGCGAGCGGCCGGAGCGCAAGAAGGCGCTCGACGCGCAGATCGCACGGTGGAAGAAAGCGCGCGACGCATCATGTGAACAATCGACGCGTAATGCGTGGAGCAATGGTTCGATGCGACCTGCGGCGCGGGCGATCTGTGTAACGGCGGCGGCGAAGGAAATGACGAAACGGTTGTCCGCGAGTGCTTCCCGCAAACCTTCACGAACCCGTTCGAAATGAAAAAAGCCCGCGACTTGCGGGCTTTTCCTGGTTACCGTGACACTGCACGAAACAGCGTCTGTTGATGCGTCAGACGTTGAACAGGAAGTTCATCACATCTCCGTCGTGCACGACATATTCCTTCCCTTCCGCGCGCATCTTCCCGGCTTCCTTCGCACCTTGTTCGCCCTTGTACGCGACGAAGTCGTCGAATGCGATCGTCTGCGCGCGAATGAAGCCGCGCTCGAAGTCCGTATGAATCACGCCGGCCGCTTGCGGCGCCGTGTCGCCGATGTGGATCGTCCACGCGCGCACTTCCTTCACGCCCGCGGTGAAGTAGGTCTGCAGGCCGAGCAGCTTGAAGCCCGCGCGGATCACGCGGTCGAGGCCCGGCTCTTCCATGCCCATGTCGGCGAGGAACGCTTCCTTGTCCGCATCGTCGAGATCGGCGATTTCCGCCTCGATCGCCGCGCACACCGCGACCACCGGCGAGTTCTCGCTTTCCGCATACTTGCGCACCGCTTCGAGGTGCGGGTTGTTCTCGAAGCCGTCGTCCTTCACGTTCGCGACGTACATCGCCGGCTTCGCGGTGATCAGGCAGAACGGCTTGAGCAGCGCCTGCTCGTCGTCCGACAGATCGAGGCCGCGCACGGCCTTGCCCTGGTCGAGGTGCGCGCGCACCTTCTCGAGCACCGCGGCGAGCTTCACCGCTTCCTTGTCGTTGCCGGACTTCGCGGCCTTCGAGTAGCGCGTGAGCGCCTTCTCGACGGTGCCGAGGTCGGCGAGCGCGAGTTCGGTGTTGATCACTTCGATGTCGTCGATCGGGCTGACCTTGCCGGCGACGTGGATGACGTTGTCGTCCTCGAAGCAGCGCACGACGTGCGTGATCGCATCGGTTTCGCGGATGTTCGCGAGGAACTGGTTGCCGAGGCCTTCACCCTTGCTCGCGCCCGCGACGAGGCCCGCGATGTCGACGAATTCGACGACGGCCGGCACGATGCGCTCGGGGTTGATGATCTCGGCGAGCGCCTTCAGGCGCGTGTCAGGCACTTCGACGATGCCGACGTTCGGCTCGATCGTGCAGAACGGGTAGTTCTCGGCGGCGATGCCGGCCTTGGTCAGCGCATTGAACAGGGTGGACTTGCCGACGTTGGGCAAGCCGACGATGCCGCATTTGAGACTCATGGAATCCTTCGGACGGGTGGAGCGGCGCGGCCGGACAAGGCACGGCGGCGCGGGAAAATAGGGACGGCCGGCGCGCGGGGCGCGGCGGGCCGACGTTCAAAGGCGCTATTGTACCGTGCCGACGCCCCGGTTTCCGGCCTTCACCCGAACGCCCGATGCGACGGGCCGCCGCGCTGCCGGACCCGCCTGCGATTCTGCTGATTTCCCGCAAAGTCCGGCCGCGTAAGGGATTGGCCCCACGGCTATAATGCCCGCCATGACTGCCCACCACACCTTCGACGTCGCCGTGGTCGGCGGCGGGCTCGTCGGCAAGACGGCCGCGCTCGCACTGACCCAGTCCGGCTACAAGACCGCCTTGCTCGCCCAGCCGGCCACGCCGCGCCCCGCCGATCTCGCGTTCGACACCCGCATCTACGCGCTGTCGTCCAGCTCGCAGGCATTGCTGGAGCGGCTGCGGGTCTGGCAGGCGCTCGACCATGGCCGGCTCGCGCCGGTGTACGACATGCGCGTGTATGGCGACGCGCACGCGGAACTGCATTTCTCCGCGTACCAGGCCTCCGTGCCGCAACTGGCCTGGATCGCCGAATCGTCGCTGATCGAGACGTCGCTCGACGCGGCGCTGCGGTTCCAGCCGAACCTCACGTGGTTCGACGCGCGCGCGCAGGGCTTCGACGTGCGCGACGACGCAGCCGTGCTGACGCTGTCGTCGGGCAAGGTGCTCGAAGCGGACCTCGTGGTCGGCGCGGACGGCGCGCATTCGTGGGTGCGTTCTCAAATGGGGGCCAGGGTCGAGCGGCGCGATTACCGGCAGACGGGCGTCGTCGCGAACTTCAAGGCGTCGCTGCCGCACCGCGAGACGGCCTGTCAGTGGTTTCACGAAGGCGAGATCATTGCGTTGCTGCCGCTGCCGGACGGTCACGTGTCGCTCGTGTGGTCCGCGCACACAGCGCATGCGGACGAACTGCTCGCGCTCGATCCCGCGCAGCTCGCGGCGGAAGTCGAGCGCGTGTCGCACGGCCAGGTCGGCACGCTCGAATGCGTGACGCCGGCGGCCGGCTTCCCGCTCGCGCTGCAGACCGTCGACAAGCTGATCGCCCCGCGCGTCGCGCTGGTCGGCGATGCCGCGCACCTGATCCATCCGCTTGCGGGGCAGGGGATGAACCTCGGGCTGCGCGACGTCGCGGCACTCGCCGATGCGATCGCGAACAAGGAGAGCTTCCGCAACCTCGGCGATACGGTGCTGCTGCGCCGCTACGAGCGCTCGCGCCGCGAGGACATCCGCGCACTGATGGTCGCGACCGACGGGCTGCAGCGGCTGTTCGCGGTTCCGGGCTCGTTCGCGAAGGCGGTCCGCAACGCGGGCATGGCGTTCGTCGGCGCGCAACCGCTCGTGAAGCGCTGGCTCGTGTCGGCCGCGCTCGGCTGAGCGAACCTTCGCGCCCTCGGCCTGTCGGACTGGGCTCCGTTACGGCGTACACTGTGACGTGCACTCCGATTGAGCTGAAGGAACGACAGGATGAAAAAAACGATCCGCATCGCATCGCTGGCGCTGGCCGTCACGATGGCGACGCTCGGCTGTACCGCGCAGGCCGACCAGACCACCGACAAGCTGAAAGCCACGCTGCAAGCGCGTCTCGGCAACGACGCGCCGATCAAGAGCGTGTCGAAGTCGCCCGTCGCGGGCCTGTACGAAGTGAACCTCGGCACGCAGATCATCTATAGCGATGCAGCCGGCGACTACGTGCTGCTCGGCGATCTCGTCGACACCAAGACGCACAAGAACCTGACCGACGCGCGCCTGTCCGACCTCAACAAGATCGACTTCGCGAGCCTGCCGCTCGCGAACGCGATCAAGGTCGTCAAGGGCAACGGCGCCCGCAAGATCGCGGTGTTCTCCGATCCGAACTGCCCGTACTGCAAGCGCCTCGAGACGACGCTGCAGTCGGTCGACAACGTGACCGTCTACACGTTCCTGTATCCGGTGCTGTCGCCCGATTCGACCACGAAGTCGAAGGCGATCTGGTGCGCGACCGACCGCGCGAAATCCTGGGAGGGCTGGATGCTCGACCATCGCGTGCCGACCGGCGCCGGCGCCTGCGATACGACCGCGCTCGACAAGAACCTCGCGCTCGGCCGCGGGATGAACGTCACCGGCACGCCGACGATCTTCCTGCCCGACGGCCGCCGCCTGCCGGGCGCGGTGTCGGCCGACCAGCTGAACCAGGCGCTCGCGTCGAGCAAGTAACCGGCGACACGCCGGGCCGCATGGCCCGGCCAGCGAGGGGCGCCCGCGATCTCTGCCGGCGCCTCTCTTCGTTTCCGCCGCCGTATTCCGTCTGATTTCCCGTCCGATTTTCGACCGATTGCCACGATGACCCAGCCGATCCGCTATTCGATTGCCCCGAAAGATCTTGCCGCGCACCTGTTCGAAGTGACGGTGACGGTCACCGATCCCGATCCCGAAGGCCAGCGCTTCTCGCTGCCGGTATGGATTCCGGGCAGCTACCTCGTGCGCGAGTTCGCGCGCAACATCGTGACGCTCGCCGCGTTCAACGACGCGGGCCGCAAGGTGCGGATCGCGAAAACCGACAAGAACACGTGGCAGGCCGCGCCGGTGAACGGCGCGCTGACGTTGCGCTACGACGTGTACGCATGGGACCTGTCGGTCCGCTCCGCGTATCTCGACGACTCGGGCGGCTTCTTCAACGCCACGGCCGTGTTCCTGAGCGCCGCCGGCCGCGAGGATGCGCCATGCGAGGTCGACATCGCGAAACCGGCGGGCCCGGCGTTTCGCACGTGGCGCGTCGGCACGTCGTTGCCCGAGGCACGCGGGACCAGGCGCTACGGGTTTGGCGCGTATCGCGCAGCGAACTACGACGAGCTCGCCGACCATCCGGTGACGATCGGCGAATTCGCGCTGGCGACGTTCGACGCGCACGGTGTGCCGCACGACATCGTGATCGCCGGGCGCGTGACGCAGCTCGACATGGAGCGGCTGCGCACCGACCTGAAGCGCGTGTGCGAAGCGCAGATCGCGCTGTTCGAACCGAAATCGAAACTGGCGCCGATGGACCGCTACGTTTTCATGACGCTCGCGGTCAGCGACGGCTACGGCGGCCTCGAGCACCGTGCGTCGACCGCGCTGATCTGCAACCGCACCGACCTGCCGGTGAAGGGCCGGTCGGAAACGACGGAAGGCTATCGCACGTACCTCGGCCTTTGCAGCCACGAGTATTTCCATACGTGGAACGTGAAGCGCATCAAACCGGCCGCGTTCGTGCCGTACGACCTCGCGCGCGAAAACTACACGTCGCTGCTGTGGCTGTTCGAAGGCTTCACGTCGTATTACGACGACCTGATGCTGGTGCGCAGCGGACTGATGTCGCAGGACGAATATTTCGCGGCGCTCGGCCGTACCGTCGGCGGCGTGCTGCGTGGCACGGGGCGCCTGAAGCAGAGCGTCGCGGACAGCTCGTTCGACGCGTGGATCAAGTACTACCGTCAGGACGAGAACGCGACCAACGCGATCGTCAGCTATTACACGAAGGGTTCGCTCGTCGCGCTTGCGTTCGATCTCGCGATCCGCGCGCAGACGCGCAACCGCAAGTCGCTCGACGACGTGATGCGTCTGCTGTGGCAACGCTACGGCCGCGAGTTCTATCGAGGCAAGCAGGCGGGTGTCGAAGAAAACGAGGTCGAGACGCTGATCGAGGAAGCGACGGGCGTCGCGCTCGGCCGGCTGTTCGCCGACGCCGTGCACGGCACGCGCGACCTGCCGCTCGCCGACCTGCTCGCGCCGTTCGGCGTGACGCTCACGCCGGAGGTTGCAGCGGGTGCGACCGCGAAGCCGACCATCGGCGCGCGGCTGCGCGGCGGCGCGGACTGCACGCTGGCGGCGGTCTACGAAGGCGGCGGCGCGCATCGCGCGGGGCTGTCGGCGGGCGACACGCTGATCGCGCTCGACGGGCTGCGCGTCACCGGCACGAACCTCGACATGCTGCTCGCGCGTTACCGGCCGGGCGACAAGGTCGAGGTGCACGCATTCCGCCGCGACGAGCTGCGGACCGCGAAACTGAAACTGGACGGGCCGGAAATCGCGCGCTACCGGCTCGCGGCCGCCGCGAAACCGGCTGCCGCGCAGAAGGCCCGCGAAGCCTGGCTGAAGGGCTGAGCATGCACGGGCGGGTTTCGGGGCGCGATCATGGATTGTTCTGTTGCTGCAACAATCCGTCGCCCTGAACCCGCTTTTTCGCGGCCATGCGGCCACGCACAATGGCGTCACTCGCGCTACCGAAGCGCAACCAAACCGGAGCCTGACATGACGACCATTCTGCAAATCAATTCCGCGGCGCGCTCGCAAGGTGCGCAATCCACGCTGCTGGCCAACGAACTGACGGCAAAGCTGCAACAATCGAACCCCGGTTCGAAGGTCGTGGTTCGCGACCTGCTGGCCGACGCGCTGCCGCACCTCGATGAATCGGTGCTCGGCGCATTCTTCACGCCGGCCGACCAGCGCAGCGCGGAACAGAATGCGATCGTCGCGAAGAGCGATGCGCTGATCGCCGAACTGCAGGCGGCCGACATCGTCGTGATCGGCGCACCGATGTACAACTTCGGCGTGTCGTCGCAACTGAAGACGTATTTCGACTGGATCGCCCGCGCAGGCGTCACGTTCCGCTACACCGAGAACGGTCCGGAAGGCCTGATCAAGGGCAAGAAGGTTCACGTGGTGACGGCCCGCGGCGGCAAGTACCTGGGTACGCCGAACGACAGCCAGACGCCGTACCTGCGCTCGTTCCTCGGCTTCATCGGCCTGACCGACGTGAACTTCATCCACGCTGAAGGCCTGAACCTCGGGCCGGATGCGCAGAGCGCCGCGCTCGCCAGCGCACGCGAAGCGATCGCTGCCGTCTGAGGCCGACGCGGGTGCGGTGCACCCGCTGCGTCCGACGGATGAAAAAAACGCCGCGTCCCGAAAGGGGCGCGGCGTTTTTGCTTGATGCGGACGAAAGCGAAACGTGAAGCGCTAAATGCGCAACGCGGTTACGCAAGCGTTTCGGCCACCTCCGGCAGGCGCCAGTCGATCGGCTCGCGCCCCGCGTCGGCCAGATAGTCGTTCGCGAGCGCGAAGTGGCGGCAACCGAGGAAGCCGCGGTGAGCGGACAGCGGCGACGGATGCGGCGCCTCGAGCACGCAGTGCGCGTTCGCGTCGAACAGCGCGCGCTTGGCCTGCGCATGCGCACCCCACAGCATGAACACGAGCCCGCGATGGCGGCGGGCGAGTTCGCGGATCAGCGTGTCCGTGCATTGCTCCCAGCCGCGCTTCGCGTGGCTCGCGGCCGCACCGCGCTCGACCGTCAGCACGGTGTTGAGCAGCAGCACGCCCTGGCGCGCCCAGGTATCGAGGCAGCCGTGACGCGGCGTGTCGTGGCCGAAATTCGCGGCGATCTCCTTGAAGATGTTGCGCAGCGACGGCGGCGTGCGCACGGCCGGCGGCACCGAGAACGCGAGGCCGTGCGCCTGCGGCGTGCCGCGGTCGTCGCCGTGGTACGGGTCCTGGCCGAGGATCACGATCTTCACGTCGTCCGGGCTCGTCAGACGCAGCGCGCGGAACACGTCGGTCGGGTAGACCGTCTTGCCGGCCGCGCGTTCGTCGTCGACGAAGCGGCACAGCGGCGCATACGCGTCGCTGTCGGTGAAGGGTTTCAGCACGTCGCGCCAGACGGCCGGCAGCGCGTCGAATTGCGCGGCGAGGTGCGGGACATCCGCGACAACAGGGGCGGCGGGAGTGCCGGGAGCGTCGGCGGCAGCGGGCTGCGGCGCGGCGGAAACCGGCGCGGGGGCCGCTGCCTTCTTTGCGGGCTTGCGCCCGGCTGCGGCCGGCGCAGGCGCCGGGGCGGGAACATCGTCCTGCGCCGTTTCCGGCACGGGATCATCGAACAGCGACGCCTGCTGCGGCGTGCGGAGAGTCTTGCGGGTTGCCATGCGTGATGCGGGTTTATTGCGCGCGCAGCCGGTAGCCGCGTTGCGCCTTGCTGATGTTTTCGGGGGCGAGGCCCGGCAGCGCTTGCTGCAGTTCGGCGGCGAGTGTCGCGAGCGCCGCTTCCGGGCCGTCGATCAGTTCGAGTTCGATTTCGCTGATCGGTTCGCGGCGCGTATCGTGTTCCGCCTGGACGACGATCTCGCCGACGTCCACCGCGGCCTCGACGGTTGCGCCGCCGATTGCGATGCGCCACAGCGTACGCGAAAAATCCGTCCGGAACAGTGCGTGCAGCGCGGGCGCCGCATCGCGCAGCGCGCCGGCAGCCTCCGGCACGTCGCACGCGGTGACCAGCGCATCGATTTCGAGCGCATCGCCGGCGACGGGCAATTCCCATTCATGGCGGCGATGCAGGCCGGCTTCCGCGCTGCCGACCGTCTTGAAGGTCTGCAGCCAGCCGTGCGGCGTGCGGCGCACGCGCACCGCGCTCTTCGAGCGCGCCAGCGCGAGGTCGGGCGTGTCGTAGTAGACGTTCGCCAGCGCGATCACGTTACCGGTTTCGCCGGTCAGCGTCTCGAAAAAGCGCCGCGCCGCATCGGCCTGGCCGGCCGGCAGCGCGAGCTTGATTTCCTTTTCGATCGCCATCAGAAGAACATCCGCGCCAGTTCCTCGCCCGGCTGGTCGGCGCGCATGAACGCTTCGCCGACGAGGAACGCGTTCACGTTCGCCGCGCGCATCGTGTCGACGTCGGTGCGCGACAGGATGCCCGACTCGGTCACGACCATGCGGTCCGGCGGAATCATGTCGAGCATGTCGAGCGTGGTCTGGATCGTCGTCTCGAACGTGCGCAGGTTGCGGTTGTTGATGCCGAGCAGCGGCGTCTTCAGCGTCAGCGCCTGTTCCATCTCGTCGCGGTCGTGAACTTCGACCAGCACCGCGAGGCCGAGCGAGTGCGCGTACGCCTCGAGGTCCTGCATCAGCGGCGTGTCGAGCGCGGCCGCGATCAGCAGGATCGCGTCGGCGCCCATCGCGCGCGCCTCGAGGATCTGGTACGCGTCGACGATGAAGTCCTTGCGCAGCACCGGCAGCGTGCACGCCGCACGCGCTTCCTCGAGATAGCGGACGCTGCCCTGGAAGAATTGCTCGTCGGTCAGCACCGACAGGCACGCCGCGCCGTGAGCCGCATACGAGCGCGCGATGTCGGCCGGCACGAAATGCTCGCGCAGCACGCCCTTCGACGGGCTCGCCTTCTTCACTTCGGCGATTACCGCCGCCTGGCCCGCTGCCTGCTTCGCGCGCAGTGCGCCGACGAAGTCGCGCAGGTCGCGCGCCGATGCGTCCAGTTTCAGTGCCTCGAGCGGCGTGCTGCGCATGGCCGCCGCGACTTCTTCACGCTTGACGGCGATGATTCGGTCGAGAATGTCGCTCATGTGGGTTCCTGCTTGATTCGTAAAGGGAGTCAGCGCTTGAACTGCTGCGTGAAGCGCACGAGTTCGTCGACCTTCGCGCGTGCCTTGCCGCTCGCGATCGCTTCGCGGGCGAGCTGGATGCCGTCGGCGATCGATTCGGCGATATTGGCTGCATAGAGCGCGGTGCCCGCGTTCAGCGTGACGATCTCGCGTGCGACACCCGGCTGGTTGTCCAGCGCGCCGAGCAGCATCGTGCGCGATTCCTCGGCATTTTCCACCTTCAGCGTGCGGTTCGATACCATCTGCAGGCCGAAGTCCTCCGGATGGATCTCGTATTCGTGCACCTTGCCGTCGCGCAATTCGCCGACGAGCGTCGCGGCGCCCAGCGACACTTCATCCATCCCGTCCTTGCCGTACACGACCAGCACGTGCTGCGCGCCGAGGCGCTGCATCACGCGCACCTGGATGCCGACGAGGTCGGGGTGGAACACGCCCATCAGCTGGTTCGGCGCGCCGGCCGGATTGGTCAGCGGGCCGAGAATGTTGAAGATCGTCCGCACGCCGAGCTCGCGGCGCACGGCCGCGATGTTCTTCATCGCCGGATGATGGTTCGGCGCGAACATGAAGCCCATGCCGGTTTCGGCGATCGATGCGGCAACCTGGTCGGGCTGCAGGTCGATGTTCACGCCGAGCGCCTCGAGCACGTCGGCGCTGCCGGACTTGCTCGACACGCCGCGGTTGCCGTGCTTCGCGACCTTCGCGCCGGCCGCCGCCGTGATGAACATCGACGCGGTCGAGATGTTGAACGTGTGCGCGCCGTCGCCGCCCGTGCCGACGATGTCGACGAAGTTCGAGTTGTCCTGCACTTCGACGTGGTTCGCGAATTCGCGCATCACGGTCGCGGCGGCGGCGATCTCGCCGATCGTCTCCTTCTTCACGCGCAGCCCGGTGATGATCGCGGCCGCCATCACGGGCGACATGTCGCCGCGCATGATGAGCCGCATCAGGTGCAGCATTTCGTCGTGGAAGATCTCGCGGTGCTCGATCGTGCGTTGCAGCGCTTCCTGCGGGGTAATCGTCATCGTGCGTCTCCCGTCAGGCTGCCGGCGCGGCCGCGCGGGCCGCTGCGCGATTCTGCTTCAGGAAATTCTCGAGCAGCGCGTGGCCGTGCTCGGAGAGGATCGATTCCGGGTGGAACTGCACGCCTTCGATCGGCAGCGTCTTGTGGCGCACACCCATGATCTCGCCGTCGTCGGTCCACGCGGACACCTCGAGGCAGTCGGGCAGCGATTCGCGTTCGATCGCGAGCGAGTGGTAGCGCGTGACGTCGAAATGCTTCGGCAGGTCGGCGAACACGCCGCGGCAGTCGGTTTCGATCCGGCTCACCTTGCCGTGCATGATGGTCTTCGCGCGCACGACGCGGCCGCCGAATGCTTCGCCGATCGCCTGGTGGCCGAGGCAGACGCCGAGGATCGGCTTCTTGCCCGCGAATTCGCGCAGCACGTCGAGCGTGATGCCCGCGTGCTGCGGATTGCTCGGGCCGGGCGACAGGCAGATGGCGGCGGGGTTCAGGCGCGCGATGTCGTCGAGCGTGATTTCGTCGTTGCGATAGGTGTGCACGTCCTCGCCCAGTTCGCCGAAGTACTGGACCAGGTTGTAGGTGAACGAATCGTAGTTGTCGATCATGAGCAGCATGGTCAGTCTCCGGTCAGAAGTCGCTATCGAGGCCGTCCTGGACCTGTTCGGCCGCACGCAGCACCGCGCGCGCCTTGTTCTCGGTCTCTTGCCATTCGGATTCGGGCACCGAGTCCGCGACGACGCCGGCTGCCGCTTGCACATACAGGTTGCCGTTGTGGATCAGGCCCGTGCGGATCGCGATCGCGAGATCCATCTCGCCCGAGAACGACAGGTAGCCGACGGCGCCGCCGTACAGCCCGCGCTTGATCGGCTCGAGCTCGTCGATCAGTTCCATCGCGCGCACCTTCGGCGCGCCGGACAGCGTGCCGGCCGGGAACGTCGCGCGCAGCACGTCGTAGTTCGTCATGCCGGGCTTCAGCTTGCCTTCGACCGAGCTGACGATGTGCTGTACGTGCGAGTACTTTTCGATCACCATCTTGTCGGTCACCTGCACCGAGCCGATTTCCGCGATGCGGCCGACGTCGTTGCGCGCGAGGTCGATCAGCATCACGTGCTCGGCGATTTCCTTCGGATCGTTCAGCAGTTCGGTCGCGAGTTCCGCATCGCGCTCGGGCGTGTTGCCGCGCGGACGCGTGCCGGCGAGCGGACGGATCGTGACGATCTGGTCTTCGCCGCGCTTTTCCTGGCGCACCAGGATTTCCGGCGATGCGCCGACCACGTGGAAATCGCCGAAGTTGTAGTAGTACATGTACGGCGACGGATTCAGCGAACGCAGCGCGCGATACAGCGACAGCGGATTGTCGCGATACGGCTTCGTCAGACGCTGGCCGACCTGGATCTGCATCAGTTCGCCGGCCGCGATGTATTCCTTCGCCTGGCGCACGGCGGCCAGATAGTCTTCCTTCTTGAACTCGCGGAACGTCTCGGTGCGCACACTCGCCGACGTGACGGGCGGCTGTACGGTCGTGCGCAGGCGCTGCTTCAGCTCGCGCAGGCGCTGCTTGGCCTTCGTATAGGCTTCCGGCTGGGCCGGGTCCGCATAGATGATCAGATAGAGCTTGCCGGCGAGGTTGTCGATCACCGCGACTTCTTCGGTGAGCAGCAGCTGGATGTCGGGCAGGCCGAGATCGTCGCGCGGCGCGGTGTTCGCGAGCTTCTTCTCGATGTAGCGCACCGCGTCGTAACCGAAATAGCCGGCGAGGCCGCCGCAGAAGCGCGGCAGGCCCGGGCGCTGCGCCACCTTGAAGCGCGCCTGGAACGACTCGATGAATTCGAACGGGTCGCCGTCGTGCGTCTCGACGACCTGGCCGTCGCGCACCACTTCGGACACGCCGTTGCGGGTGCGCACCAGCGTGCGGGCGGGCAGGCCGATGAACGAATAGCGGCCGAAGCGTTCGCCGCCGACCACCGACTCGAGCAGGAACGAGTTGGCGCCCGCGCGTTCAGGCTGGGCCAGCTTCAGGTAGAGGGACAGCGGCGTTTCGAGGTCGGCGAGCGCTTCCGCGATCAGCGGGATGCGGTTGTAGCCTTCGTTCGCAAGCGATTGGAATTCGAGTTCGGTCATGTTCCGGTCCTGTTCGGGACGAGCGGCGGCGTGCGCCAGGGATCACTTGACGCTGCGCGGGCTGCCGTCGGCGAAAGGGCGGTCGATCGAGAAGTGCCTGTTGCCGGCCGGCTCGCCGGGCGTGAACGTCGCGAGCCTGCGGCCGGTCCTGAACGCAAGCGTTCGGACGCGGTAGAACTCGAGGTGGTGCGACGATCGGCGCGCGGCTGCGCAGCGAGATAAAAAACGGCGCTGAAGACGTGCCTCAGCGTACCTCATCGAAGAGGTTAGCGCGACCAGCGACGCCAGGGCCAGGCTCCCCGGTCGATGCTGCTCAGACTCCGTTTTTTATTCAGAAACATGCGGATGGAAGAAATAATCAGAGGGTTGGCCGGCCGGCGTTGTGCGCGGTGATCGCGCGGGCTGCGACCAGCAGCGAATCGACTATACCATCCGAATTTATCGTTTGTATAGCTTTGCCGTGGTTGTAGCCGTAGGGCACCGTCAGCGTCGCCATGCCGGCCGCGCGGCCCGCCAGCGCGTCGTTTTCCGAGTCGCCGATCGCGACCGCCGCGTCCGGCGCGACGCCGAGCGCTTCGCACGCCGTCAGCATCGGCAGCGGATCGGGCTTCTTGCGCGCGACGCTGTCGCCGCCGAGCACGATGCCGAAGTGATGGATCAGCCCGTATTGCTCGAGCAGCTCGACCGCGAAGCGGTGCGGCTTGTTCGTCACGCATGCGAGCCGGATGCCGGCCGTGCGCAACGCATCGAGGCCGGTTGCGACGTCCGGATAGAGACGCGTGTGGCGACCGTTGATCTTCGCGTACTCGGTCTGGTAGATCGCGAGCGCGTCGTCGAAGCGCGCGTGCGCTTCCTCGCGCGTGAAGCGCGGCTTCAGCACGCTCTGGATCAGATGCTCGGAGCCCTTGCCGACGTAGCCGATCACCTCGTCGCGCGACGTGGCCGGCGCGCCGAGCTGCGCGAGCATTCCGTTCAGCCCGGCCGTGAAATCGTCGGCCGTGTCGACCATCGTGCCGTCGAGGTCGATCAGCGCCGCGTCGATGCGCGGCGTCGCGAAACGGACCGTGCCGTCGGCTGCGGCCCCGGCCAGCGAGGAATCGGCCACGGCGTCAGCTCCGCGCGACGGTGGCGAGCGCGGCACGCATCTCGTCGATCACCGTGCGGTAATCGGGCTTGCCGAAGATCGCCGAACCCGCGACGAAGGTGTCCGCGCCGGCCGCCGCGATTTCCGCGATGTTGTCGGCCTTCACGCCGCCGTCGACCTCGAGCAGGATCTCGCGGCCGGTGCGCTCGGTGTACGCGTCGATGCGGGCGCGCGCTTCGCGCAGCTTGTTCAGCGTTTCCGGAATGAACGACTGGCCGCCGAAGCCCGGGTTCACCGACATCAGCAGCACGAAGTCGAGGCGGTCCATCACGTGGTCGAGATAGTTCAACGGCGTGGCCGGGTTGAACACGAGGCCGGCCTTGCAGCCGTGATCGCGGATCAGCGACAGCGTACGATCGATGTGGTCCGAGCCTTCCGGGTGGAAGCTGATCAGGTTCGCGCCGGCTTTCGCGAAATCGGGCACGATCCGGTCGACCGGGCGCACCATCAGGTGCACGTCGATCGGCACCTGCACGTGCGGGCGGATCGCCTCGCAGACGAGCGGGCCGATCGTGAGGTTCGGCACATAATGGTTGTCCATCACGTCGAAGTGAATCCAGTCGGCGCCGGCGGCGACCACGTTGCGGACTTCTTCGCCGAGCCGTGCAAAGTCGGCCGACAGGATGCTGGGAGCGATGCGGAATTGAGTCATGACAGGGGAGCGGGGACGCAGCGGCGCAAAACCGCCATTCTACCGTCCGGCGACCCGGTGCGCGGCGACGGGCCGTGCGGATGCGGCCCGATTCCGCATAGAATGCCGAACCAGTGCGGCGCGCCCGCGGCCCTGCCGCTCGAGTCGGCGCGGCGGTTACCTACAGCGGAAACACCATGAGTCAGTATCAGTTCACCGTTTCGGTGAAAACCAGCTTCTTGCCGGAACAATCCGACCCCGATCGGCGTCAATACGCATTCGCGTACACGCTGACCATCCGGAATACCGGGCAGGTCGCGGCCCAGCTGATCGCGCGTCACTGGATCATCACGGACAGCGAAAACCACGTGCAGGAAGTGAAGGGGCTCGGCGTCGTCGGGCACCAGCCGCTGCTGCAGCCGGGCGAACAGTTCGAATACACGAGCTGGGCCGTGATCGCGACGCCGGTCGGCACGATGCGCGGCGCGTACTTCTGCGTGGCGGAGGACGGCGAGCGGTTCGACGCGCCGGTCGACGAGTTTGCGCTGCATATGCCGCGCACGCTGCATTGAGCGTGCGGGCGATGGTCAGCGCGGCTGGCGGTCGTTGCCGCGGGCGTGCTTCTTCCTGCCCGACGACGTCCACACGACGATGAAGATCAGCAGGGCAAGCGCTACGAAGGCTTCGAGCGCGAAGATGAGCATCGGATATTGGTCGAGAAAATCAGACATGGCGGTTTCCATCAAGAACGGACATTGTATGTGGTTTGGGCCGCGGGCGGCCGGCTGGGTTGCGGCGGTCGCGACGGCGGCGCTGCTTGCCGCGTGCGGCGGCGCGCCGACGCGCACGTCGACGCTCAAGCCGCCGACCGGTGCGGCGATCGTGCCGGGGCAGGTCGCCGCGAAGCGGCTCACGCCGGTTGCCTGGCAACAGGTGCCGGGCTGGCAGGACGATTCGCTGATCGGCGCGACGGCCGCGCTGCGGCAGAACTGTGTGCGGCTCGCGCGCCAGCCGGCATGGCAGCGCGCCTGCGCGGCCGCCGATCGCCTCGACGAACTCGACGTCAGCAGCGCGCGTACCTTCTTCGAAACGTATTTCACGCCGTTTCAGCTGGCGAACACCGACGGCACGCTCGACGGGCTCGTGACCGGCTATTACGAGCCGCTGCTGCATGGCTCCCGCGTGCGTCGCGGTCCTTACCAGTACGCGCTGTACCGCTGGCCGGCCGGCTATCGCGCCGGTGCCGCGCTGCCCGCTCGCGCGCAGCTCGAGCGCGCCGGCATCCTGAACGGCAACGAACTCGTGTGGGTCGACGATCCGATCGAGGCGTTCTTCCTGCAGGTGCAGGGCTCGGGACGCGTGCTGCTCGACGACGGTTCGGTGATGCGGGTGGGTTTCGGCGGCACCAACAACCAGCCGTATCGCTCGATCGGCAAGTGGCTGCTCGATCGCGGCGAGCTGACGCCCGCCCAGGCGACGATGCAGGGCATCAAGGCGTGGGCGAAGGCGAACCCGACTCGCGTGGATGCGTTGCTCGACACGAATCCGCGATTCGTGTTCTTCCGCGACATGCCGACGAAGGAAGATGCACCGCACGGCGGCGCGGACGGCCCGATCGGTGCGCTCGGCGTGCCGCTCACGGCGGAGCGTTCGATCGCGGTCGATCCGTCGTCGATCCCGCTCGGCACGCCGGTGTTCCTGCAGACCACGCGTCCGCTGACGAATACGCCGATGAACCGGCTCGTGTTCGCGCAGGACACGGGTTCCGCGATCAAGGGCGGCGTGCGGGCCGACTATTTCTGGGGGCTCGGCGACGACGCCGGCGACCAGGCCGGACGGATGAAGCAGATCGGCCGGATGTGGCTGCTGTTCCCGAATTCGTGATCCGCGGTGACGCCGGCACGCACGTGTAGCCGGCGCATCGAGACGAGGCAGCCCGACCGGTTTTGGCCGGTCGGGCTGTTTTTTCGAGGGCCGCGCATGATCGCTGTTCCGGAGCGCCCTCGTGCCGTAGCCGGTATCAGCCCTTGCGCTTGTCGATGACGCGTCGCGCCTTGCCGACCGAGCGCTCGATTCCGTTCACGGGCAATACGTTGATGACAGCCGTCACGCCGATCAGCGACTTGATGTCGTGTGCGAGCGCCTGTCTGGCCGCGTGGATCGCGGCCGTGTCGGGCGCCGTTTCGGGACACGGCTCGACGTTGAGCGTCAGCACGTCGAGCGGACCTTCCTTCGTCAGCACGATCTGATAGTGCGGTGCCAGCGCGCGCTGCTTCAGCAGCTGTTCCTCGATCTGCGTCGGGAAGACGTTGACGCCCCGCACGATCATCATGTCGTCCGAGCGCCCGGTGATCTTTTCCATCCGGCGCATCGTGCGCGCGGTGCCGGGCAGCAGGCGCGTGAGGTCGCGCGTGCGGTAGCGGATGATCGGCAGCGCTTCCTTCGTCAGCGACGTGAAGACCAGCTCGCCGAGTTCACCGTCCGGCAGCACTTCGCCGGTCTCGGGGTCGATGATTTCCGGGTAGAAGTAGTCTTCCCAGATGGTCGGGCCGTCCTTGGTCTCGACGCATTCCGACGCGACGCCCGGGCCCATCACTTCGGACAGCCCATAGATGTCGACCGCGTCGATGCCCATCCGCTGCTCGATGGCCACGCGCATGTCGTTGGTCCACGGTTCCGCGCCGAAGATGCCGATGCGCAGCGAACTCTGCGCGGGATCGAGGCCCTGGCGCTCGATCTCGTCGGCGATCGACAGCATGTAGCTCGGTGTCACCATGATGATGTCGGGCCGGAAATCCTGGATCAGCTGCACCTGCTTCTCGGTCTGGCCGCCGCCGAACGGGATCACAGTGAGCCCTGCGCGTTCGGCGCCGTAGTGTGCGCCGAGCCCGCCGGTGAACAAACCGTAGCCGTAGCTGACATGAACCTTGTCGCCGCGCCGCGCGCCGGCTGCGCGGATCGAGCGCGCGACGAGATTCGCCCACGTATCGATGTCGCGTGCCGTATAGCCGACGACGGTCGGCTTGCCGGTCGTGCCCGACGACGCGTGAATGCGCGAGATCTGGTCCTGAGGCACCGCGAACATGCCGAACGGGTAGCTGTCGCGCAGGTCGCTCTTGGTCGTGAACGGGAAGCGCGACAGATCCGTGAGTGTCTTCAGATCGTCGGGATGCACGCCCGCTTCGTCGAATTTGCGGCGATAGACGGGGGAGTGCTCATACGCATGCCGGAGCGACCATTTCAGGCGTTCGAGCTGTAACGCGGTCAGCTCGTCGCGTGAAGCGGTCTCGATCGGCTCGAGCGGTAGCGGGGTAGTCATGCCTGTCTCCAGTGATTGTTATGAGCGAGCCGTGGACGTCAGCGGTCTTCCGGGAGGACCGTGCCCTTGATCTGGGCCGATTTGCCGCGAAACATCGCGACCGTTTCGCCTGCCTGGTTCGTGACGCGGATGTCGTAGACGCCATGCCGGCCGCTGCGTGTCTGCTCGATCGCCTCGGCCGTCAGCAGGTCGTTGCCGTAGACGGGGCGCAGGTATTCGATCGAGCAGCCCGCGGCAACGGTATTCAGGTTGTACGAGTTGCACGCGAACGCGAACGTCGAATCGGCAAGCGTGAAGATGATGCCGCCGTGGCAGGTCTGGTGCCCGTTCAGGAATTCCGGCCGCACGCGCATCTGCAGGCGTGCGTAGCCGGCGCGCACTTCGGCGATTTCCATGCCGAACGCGCGGCTGCAGGCGTCCGCGTCGTACATGGCCCGTGCCGCCGCACGGGCGAGCGCATCGGGGTCGAGCGTGTCGGTGGAGGTGGTCATGTCAACGTCCCTCGAACCGCGGCGCGCGCTTCTCGATGAACGCCTTCACGCCTTCCGCGTAGTCGTACGACTGGCCGAGCTTGCGCTGCAGGTCACGCTCGAGGTCGAGCTGCTGGTCGAGCGTATTCGTGACGCTGTCGCGCATCGACTGCTTGATCGACGCGATCGCGAGCGTCGGTTGCTGCGCGAGCTGGTTGGCAACTTGACGGGCCGACGCGGCGAGCGCATCGTCGTCGACCGCGCGCCAGATCAAGCCCCATTGTTCGGCCTGTTCGGCGCCGAGCTTGTCGCCGGTCAGGGCGAGCCCCAGCGCGCGTGCCATGCCGACGCGTTGCGGCAGGAACCATGTGCCGCCCGAATCGGGCACGAGCCCGATCTTGACGAAGGCCTGGATGAAACTGCTCGAGCGCGCGGCGAACACGATGTCGCAGGCGAGCGCGAGATTCGCGCCGGCGCCGGCCGCCGTGCCGTTGACGGCGGCGATCACCGGAATCGGCATGCGTTGCAGGCAGCGGATCAGTGGATTGAAATGCTCGTCGATCAGCGTGCCGAGGTCGGTGGACGCGCCCGGCGTGAAGTCGAGGTCGGCCAGGTCCTGGCCTGCGCAGAAGCCGCGCCCCGCACCCGTCAGGATCAGCGCACGCGCGCCGGCCGTCTCGACTTCATCGAGTGCCGACTGCAATTCGCGGTGCATTGCCCGCGTGAAGCTGTTCAGCTTGTCCGGACGGTTGAGGGTGATCGTGGCCACGCGGGCAGCCTGATCGATATCCAGCTGGATCGCCTGATATGACATGCAGTGTCTCCTTCATGACTTCGTTATAGGCGCGCGGTGCGTCGGTTACACGCGTTCGATGGCGATCGCGATGCCCTGGCCGACGCCGATGCACATCGTACAGAGCGCAAAGCGGCCGCCCGTACGCTCGAGTTGATGAAGTGCCGTGGTCACGAGCCGGGCGCCCGATGCGCCGAGCGGGTGGCCGAGCGCGATCGCGCCGCCGTTCGGGTTCACGCGCGGATCGTCGTCGGCGATGCCGAGCATGCGCAGCACCGCGAGACCCTGCGACGCGAATGCCTCGTTCAGCTCGATCACGTCGAACTGGTCGATCGTCATCCCGAGCTGGCGCAACAGTTTCTGCGCGGCCGGCGCCGGGCCAATGCCCATCACGCGCGGCTCGACGCCGGCGGTCGCCATGCCGACGACGCGCGCACGGCGGCGCAGCCCGTATTGATCGGCGGCTTCCGCGTTGGCGAGCAGCAGTGCGCATGCGCCGTCGTTGACGCCCGACGCGTTGCCGGCCGTCACCGAGCCGTCCGGGCGCACGACGCCCTTCAGCTTCGCGAGCGCTTCGAGCGACGTTTCGCGCGGATGCTCGTCGACGGATACGACGAGCGCGTCGCCTTTCTTCTGCGGAATCGTCACCGGGACGATTTCCTCGGCGAGCGTGCCGTCCCGCTGCGCGCGCGCGGCTTTCTGCTGGCTGCGCAGCGCGAACAGGTCCTGGTCGGCGCGGCTGATGTCGTAGTCGACCGCGACGTTCTCGGCCGTCTCCGGCATCGAATCGACGCCGTATTGCTGTTTCATCAGCGGATTGACGAAACGCCAGCCGATCGTCGTGTCGAAAATGGCGGCCTGGCGCGCGAACGCGCTGGCGGCCTTGCCCATCACGAACGGCGCACGCGTCATGCTTTCGACGCCGCCCGCGATCATCAAGCGTGCCTCGCCCGCCTTGATCGCGCGCGCGGCGGTGCCGACGGCGTCCATGCCTGAGCCGCACAGCCGGTTCAGCGTCGTGCCCGGCACGGCGGTCGGCAGGCCCGCGAGCAGCGCGGACATGCGCGCGACGTTGCGGTTGTCCTCGCCGGCCTGGTTCGCGCAGCCGTAGATCACGTCGTCGATTGCCGACCAGTCGACGTTACGGTTGCGTTCGATCAGCGCCTTGAGCGGCACCGCGCCGAGATCGTCGGCACGAACGTCTTTCAGGGCGCCGCCGTAGCGGCCGATGGGGGTGCGAATCGCGTCGCAGATGTAGGCGTCGGTCATGGGTGTGTCGATGTGCAACGAACCCGCCGGTTGACGGATTCGTTCATGGTAGAGAACGTGACGGCGTTTGCACGTCGGCCATTCGGGTTATGCCGTCTGGCCGGCTTCCGCGGGCACTGCCTTCGGCGCAACATGGACGCGGCTTTGCACCACGCGGAACCGGTTGGCGACGAACGCCGGGTCGGCCAGCGCCGCGTTGGCGGCCGGGTTCGCGCCGGTGCCGTGGAAGTCGGAGAAGGCGGCCGACTGGTTGACGAACACGCCGCCCGTCAGGTTGATCGACAGCGCGACGCCGCCACGCACCGCCGCATCGTGCGCAGCGTCGAGGACCTGGTCGTCGGTGCTGTAGACGGACAGCGTCAATGCGCCATGTTCCGCGGCGATTTCGCCGGCGAGATCGAGCGACTGCGCGGTCGAGTCGGTCGCGATCACGAACGAGATCGGGCCGAACCATTCCTGCGTGAACTTCGCGCGGTCGGCCACGTCGAGTTGCAGCACGAGCGGTGTGCGCACGCGAGCGTCGGCGAACGTCGGGTGCTGGAGCGTCTGGCTGTCGGCGAGCACGCGGCCGAGCTTGCGCGCGTCGTCGATGCGCGCGGTCACGCCGTCGTTCTGGATCGCGCCGATCAGTTCGACCGAGCGCGCCGGGTCGCCGGTCAGCTTCTGCACGGAGACGGCGATGGCCTGCGCGACTTCGTCGAAGCTCGCATGACCGTCTGCCGTCCGGATGCCGTCGCGCGGCACATAGATGTTCTGCGGTGCCGTGCACATCTGGCCGGAGTACAGCGCCAGCGAGAACGCGATGTTCTTGGCCGCGGCCTTCAGGTCGTCGGTCGAGTCGATCACGATCTGGTTGACGCCTGCCTTCTCGGTATACACCTGTGCCTGGTGGGCATTGCGTTCGAGCCACGTGCCGTTTTGCGTGCTGCCCGTGAAGTCGATCAGCTTGATTTCAGGACGCAGCGCGAGGTCCTGCACGAGGGCACCGTCGTTCGGCTCGGTCGCGAGGAGCGTGACGACGTTCGGATCGAAGCCGGCTTCGCGCAGCACGTCGCGGGCGATGCGGACCGTGATCGCGAGCGGCAGGATCGCGCCCGGATGGGGTTTGACGATCACCGTGTTGCCGGTCGCCAGATCGGCGAACAGGCCCGGGTAGCCGTTCCAGGTCGGGAACGTGCAGCAGCCGAGCACGAGGCCGGTACCGCGCGGGACGATCGTATAGCGCTTGTGCATCGCGAGCGGCGGGTTCTTGCCTTGCGGCTTCTCCCAGTGCGCATCGGCGGGGATGCGCCGCAACTCGTCCCATGCATAGGCGACCGCTTCGAGTGCTCGATCCTGCGCGTGCGGGCCGCCGGCCTGGAACGCCATCATGAACGCCTGGCCCGTCGTGTGCATCACGCTGTAGGCAATCTCGAAGCTCGCGCGATTCAGTCGCGCGAGGATTTCCAGGCTGACGCCGATCCAGGCGCTCGGGCCGGCTTCGCGCCATGCACGCTGGGCCGCGGCGGCTGCGGCAATCAGTTCGTCGGGCGTCGATTTCGGGTAGCGGATGCCCAGCGCGACCCCGTACGGCGACTGCTCCGCGCCGACGGTTCCGCCGGACGCCGGCTGGTCGAGCACGAACGTGTTGCCGAGGTGTGCCTTGAACGCCGCTTCGCCATCGGCGTTCGCGCTTTCCCCGTACACTTTGGGACTCGGCATTTCCGCGAACGGGCTCCAGTACCCGCGGCTCTCGATGGCGGCGAGGGCGTGTTTCAGCGTGTCTTCGTGCTTCGTGAACAGTGCATGGGTCATGACGGCGGCCTGATGGACGTTGAGAAGGGTTGGATCGATTAATTAACCGACCGGTTGGTCGGAGAATGGTAGCATCAAACTATTCGCATGTGCGAGGCGTTTCTCATTTCATTGATCGAGGAGAAATAGATGTCTTACGAGAACATCCTGGTGGAGACCCGGGGGCGAGTCGGGCTGGTCACGCTGAATCGTCCGAAGGCGCTGAATGCGCTGAACGATGCATTGATGGATGAATTGGGCGCTGCGCTGAAAGCGTTCGACGCGGACGACGAGATTGGCGCGATCGTCGTGACGGGAAGCGAGAAGGCGTTCGCGGCCGGGGCCGACATCGGCATGATGGCGACCTATTCCTATATGGATGTTTACCGCGGCGACTACATCACCCGTAACTGGGAGACCGTCCGCGAGATCCGCAAGCCGATCATCGCTGCCGTGGCGGGCTTCGCGCTCGGCGGTGGCTGCGAACTCGCGATGATGTGCGACATCATCTTCGCGGCGGAAACGGCCAAGTTCGGTCAACCCGAGATCAAGCTGGGCGTGATGCCTGGCGCAGGCGGTACGCAGCGCCTGCCGCGCGCGGTCTCGAAGGCGAAGGCCATGGACATGTGCCTGACCGCACGTTTCATGGATGCAGCCGAGGCGGAGCGGGCCGGGCTGGTGTCGCGTGTGCTGCCTGCCGACAAGCTGCTCGACGAGGCGATTGCGGCTGCGACGACGATCGCCGAGTTTTCGCTGCCGGCGGTCATGATGGTCAAGGAGTCGGTGAACCGTGCGTACGAGACGACGCTGGCCGAGGGCGTCCATTTCGAGCGTCGACTGTTCCATTCGTTGTTCGCTACCGAAGATCAGAAGGAAGGGATGGCGGCATTCGTCGAGAAGCGGAAACCGGTATTCAAGAACCGTTGATTCGCCGGCGGCCGGGTGGAGCTTGGCGAGCGACGGGTGTCGGTCGCCGCCATGATCGCCTGGTGCAACGAACCCAAAGCCCCCGTGCGCGGCAGCGCACGGGGGCTTTTCAAAATATTTTCACAAAGGGGTTGCGCAGACGAGGGCAGGTGCTTAGAATCACGCCTCTTTCGCGCTAACGGAAACGCAGCGCGGGG